>DASXXL010000256.1:0-9141 GCA_036503085.1 Pyrinomonadaceae bacterium
GCGCGCGTTCCCCTAAAGTGACGGGTTCTTATGGCGATACGCATTGAGAACCAGTACGAGGGCACGCTGCCGAAAGGCACGCTGGAACAGGTCGAGGAAGCCTTCGACAGCTTACCAAGAGAACACACCCGCGGCATCGAACGCATCAGGCTGGTGCCGTTCATTTCCGATCCGCGCATTAGAGGACAGTTTCAGGCGAGCGAGCTGCCGGGCCTTTATCATCCCCGCCAAGGCCCGAAAGGTCCGTGGCTGGAAATCGCGGTAAACGTGCTGCTGCCCGGCGACAAACCATTTCACAAACGGATCATCCCGCGGCTGTCGTACAAGAGTAATCTGGTAGCGTTGATATTTTCCCTCGTGGGCCAGCACTACCATCTCACGCTCAAGCACTCACTCAAGAAAACGCAGCTCGAGCCGGCGATACGGCAGTACACGGAGCGACAGTTGAAGACGTGGAACGAGAAGAAGCACACGCTTCGCGCGCGCCTCTTCAAGCCGTTGCAACCGACGTTTGAGCGTTGGGCCAAGTCGTTGCAGAAGCGTGCCGCGGCCGAGAAGAAGAAGAGCCTCGCTTCTAAGTGAGACAGGATTAACAGAGTTTACAACATTCAGCGAAACAGTTAGGTTGCGGCTGGCTCGTCGTCGATCTCGTCGGCCACGGCGCGAAGGATCAACGCCACTTCCGCGTCGCTCACCTGCGAGGCGCGAAATTTAACTTCAATAGAGAAGTCTTTCTCGGGCGAGGCGTATTTAAATGTGTAAGGCTTCGCATCCGGAACAATGCGCGGTCCCATCTCCTGTCGCCGCACCTCGCGCGCATCGTCGCGCTTCATTCCTTTCGTCGCAACCTCTTTCGCAAACCGGCGCATCGAGTCGTCGTCAGGCTGCCGCGTAATCTGGAGCAACATACTCTTCGCGGTGATCTCGGCGTTCTTACAAACATCGCGCACGTCATCCGGAATACGCGCAATCGCCAACGCTTCACTAACTGTCGTCCGGCTCTTGCCAACTTTGCGCGCGACATCGTCATGCGTGTAACCAAACTTTTCACACAACGCGAGCAAGCCATCCGCTTCTTCCCACACCGTGAGATCCTTGCGCTGCATGTTTTCGATCAGCGCGATCTCCGCCACCGTGCCTTCGTCCACTTCCATCTCGACGCACGGCACTTCTTTCAAACCCGCACGTGTCGCCGAACGCCAGCGCCGCTCACCCGCGATGATCATCCAGCGTCCGGTGAGGCGATTCGGTTTGACGAGCAACGGCTCGAGCACGCCCTTCTCCGCGATCGAGGCCGTCAGTTCCGTCAGGTCGCCAATCTCCGTGCGCGGCTGTTCCGGGTTCGGATCGATCTTGTCCACCGGAATCATGCGGCCCACTTGCTGCGGCCGGTGTTGCGACAGTTCCTCGACGTAGTGCGCGTCGTGTCGCATTTGCAGCCCTGTCGGCAGTCCTCTTTTAGACACGGTTGATTACCTCTTCACAAAGTTTTCCGTACTCGATTGCGCCGGATGAGTTGGGCGCGAAACTGAAGATCGATTCCTTATAAGCCGGCGATTCCTCCAGCCTGACGCTCTTGGTGATCACGGTGTCGAACAACTTCGGACCAAACACGTTGCGGATCTGTTCGTGAACTTCGCGCGCGAGCGTCGTGCGTTTGTCGTGTAGCGTGACCAGCACGCCGAGCAGCTCGAGATTCGGATTGGGACGCGCTTTGACCTTCTCGATCGTCTCGAGCAGATCGTCAGTGCCTTCGAGCGCGAAATACGACGACTGAATCGGAATCAGCACGTGCGTGGCGGCGACTAAAGCGTTAACCGTGATCAGTCCGAGTGTCGGCGGCGTGTCGATCACGATCACGTCGTAGTGTTCTTTGAATGGTTCGAGTCGATCCTTGAGACGAAACGGAGCGTCGAAATCGCCGACGAGTTTCGCTTCGAGTTTCGCGAGGTTGATGCGTGCGGGAACAACCGACAGGTTTTCGACCGGCGTTGCATATACCGTCTGTTCGATCGGCGCTTCGCCGTCCATCATCAGTTCGTAGACGGATCGCTCGACCGTCAGCGGATCGAGAAAGGAGATCGAACTGTTCGCCTGGGGATCGAGGTCGAGAAGAAGGACACGTTTTCCCTTGCGGGCAAAGGCGGCGGCGAGATTGATCGCGGTAGTGGTCTTCCCTACCCCGCCTTTTTGGTTGGCGATGGCGATTACCATTCGCTGCACAGTGGCAATCTAGCGCTCCGGGGGTTCATAACGCAGGCAGTTGCTATCACTACATCGGGAGGTCGCCGGCCTCGCCGATGACGTCCGGCCATTCCTCTTCGCTCGCTGGTAATTCGCTTTCTTCCGGTTCCTCGGCCGGCAACGTGTTGCGCGACGCTTTGATCACTTCCATGTCGACGTAAATCGGACAATCGGCGCGCAACGCGAGCGCAATCGCGTCTGACGGACGGGAGTCTAGCACCATCCGGTCGCCGTCGCTGTTGCGCATTTCGATAACCGCGAAAAAAGTGTTGTCACGCAGGCTCGTCACCACCACACGCTCGACACGCACGCCCAGCTCGACGATCAGATTGCGCAACAAGTCGTGAGTCATCGGCCGCGGCGGCGCGATCTTCTCAATCTCCAACGCGATCGCATTTGCCTCGTAGGCGCCGACCCAAATCGGGAGCATCGTATCACTCTGAACGTCTTTCAGAATGATAATCGGCGTTCCGCTATTCGGATCCATCATTAGTGCTCGGATCTTTACCTCGATTTCCATAAAGCCGTACCCCTTACCCTACCGCTGAACAATTCACACCGACCGATTTACCAACAGCCCGTAGAGACTGTTTGTCTTAGCGGCAGTCACCGTAATGTCGACAATTTCGCCTTCGAGACCGCGATCGCCCGCAAAGTTTACGACCTTATTGCACGTTGAGTGCCCCGACAGATCGGTTTCGGATCTGGTGCTCTGCTTCTCAACCAGCACCGGCAAAGTGCGGCCGACATACGATTGATAAATGCGCTCCTGGATCTTTCGTTGCGCCGCCTCGAGCTCCATGAAGCGCGTTTTCTTTTCCTGATCGGAGACGTCGTCAGTGAAGTTCGCGGCGGGCGTGCCGGAACGCTTCGAATACTTGAAGATATAAAGGCTGTCGTATTCGCACTGCTGAACGAGATCGAGTGTCTGGCGGAAGTCCTCGTCGGTTTCACCGGGAAAGCCGACGATGATGTCGCTCGTCAAGGCGAGACGACGGCGCGAACTCTTGATGCGTTCGATACGCTGCACGTAATCGTTGCGCGTGTGGCCGCGGCGCATCAGTTTCAGAATGCGATCGCTGCCGGACTGCACGGGCAAATGAATCCAGTCGCAAAGGTTTTCGTGCTCTTCGATGGCGGTGACGATGTCGGGATGAAAGTCGCGTGGAAACGAGGTCGTGAACTTGATGCGCGGCATTCCCGTCGCAGCGACTGCGCGAAGCAAACGGCAGAATGGCGTCGCGCCTTTGAATTCTTCCAGTCCGTCTTCGACGCGCGGCCGATAGCTGTTTACGTTCTGCCCGATCAGATGAATCTCTTTGTAACCGAGCGCCTGAAGGTTTTTAACTTCGGCGACGATCTCGCTCGCCGGCCGGCTGCGCTCGCGACCACGCGAGTAAGGCACGATACAGAACGAACAAAACTTGTTGCAGCCTTCGATGATCGGTATGAAAGCGACGTGCGGCGAGTGTCGTTCGGCTGGTGAAACGTCCCACGCGTCAGTCTCGCCGCGTTCACCGAGATCGAGAACTTTGCGTTCGCCGTTTTGCGCGCGCTCGATCAATGACGAAAGGCGATCGGTTGCGCGCGTGCCGATTACCATGTCGACTGGCGGCGCGTTGTTGAAGATCGCAGCGCCTTCGAGTTGTGCGACGCAGCCCATCACACCGACGAGCACGTCGTGTTTGCCTGGACGCGCGGCGCGCACTTCACCGATGCGCGTGTAAACCTTGCGTTCCGCCTTTTCGCGCACCGAACAAGTGTTGAGCAACACCACGTCGGCGTCGTCCGCCGAGTCGCACAGATCGTAGCCGGAATTGCGCAAACCAGTGGCGGCGCGTTCCGTGTCGGCGACATTCATCTGGCAGCCAAACGTCTCGATGTAAACTCGTGGCTTCATCCGCTTTTAATGGCCGACAGTCTACCAGAATCACATTCGGAGATAAATCACGATCAAAAATGGGACTTGCTTGATTCTTCGGTGCGGCGCGGTTAGTATCGCGACTGTTCGTTATCCCAGAAAAAGAAAGGCTCCTCATGTCCTTTAACAAAATAACTATCGTGGGAAATCTCGGTCGCGATCCCGAGTTGCGCTACACGGCTCAAGGTACCCCCGTTTGTACCTTCAGCGTGGCCACGAATGAAAGGCGCAAAGATCGAAACGGCGAAATGCAGGACCACACGACGTGGTTTCGCATCACGTTGTGGAACCGCCAGGCGGAGACTGCCTCACAGTATCTGCAAAAGGGACGTCAGGTTTATATCGAAGGACGTTTGCGAGTTGAAGAGTACGTCGATCGTGATGGCAAGCCGCGTCATTCGCTCGAAGTGCATGCGACGGACATGCAGTTCATCGGCTCCCGCGGTGACGACATGCCGGTTGAGCGCGCCGCGTCCGCAGGCGCATCACACAGTGGCCCAGCGGATCAGCCGGATTTAGGCGACGACGACATTCCGTTTTGAGTGCGACCCGTTTTCGCTAGATCATTGATTCTAAAGGAGTTATAACAAACTCGGAATCAATGAGGGACGCGAAGGATGGTCGAAAATTGTAGGGTGCCCCACCATGTGGGGCGCCCTCTGTTTTTGCTGTCTAACTTGTCACTCGATATAGGGCGCAATTCCCTATCCTACGGTGAACTAGGAAATGCATCATCCCTACGGTAGCGACTGACCATCAATCCGTAAAGCGGGATGAAACGCGTGGTAAGTCAAAGTCCAATTGATGACTCCATGCAAGCAGGCAGACATGAGTAGGAATACGAACGCATTAACTTTCGTTAGGATGAAGAAGCCTACGTGGACTAACAGGCTTTGCCAAAAGGCAGGGATAGTGACTGGCGTCTTTAGAAGCGACCAGTGTTCACCCAACACAAACCCGGAAGAGTTGTGCGGCTCTAAATCTGCGTAAAACGAGTGACCGGAACGGTGTAACCGATGCTTGTGCTCTCCAACACAGTTGGAGCAGATGTCAACCGCATGCCGAGCGTTGGCAGGATTGTCCAAGAAGCCAATGCCGCCGGGAAAGCCGGCGGATATGCAGACGTGGACACGATAACGTGAAAGGTAAAGACACGAGTCCGAGTTGAAAAGTCATGAGCACAGCATCCTCACAGCTAGTGTATGAATGGAACGACATTCCGTGGCGTAGTATTGAACGGAAAGTCTTCAAGCTCCAAAAGCGTATTTACCAAGCTGCCCAACATGGTAACAAGGTAGCAGTTCACAAGCTTCAGAAACTATTGCTCAGTTCCTGGTACGCCAAATGTCTCGCAGTCAGGAAAGTAACTCAAGAAAACAAGGGTAAGAAGACAGCCGGTGTTGACGGCAGACTAGCTCTCAGCCCGAAACAACGGATGCGACTTGTCCAAACCTTGAGCCTCAAGCCGAAGTCCACTCCCGTTCGCCGTGTCTGGATACCCAAACCCGGTTCGGATGAGAAACGACCTTTAGGCATCCCAACTATAGAGAACAGAGCGCAACAAGCTCTGGCAAAAATGGCACTAGAACCAGAATGGGAAGCTCGCTTTGAGCCGAACAGTTATGGCTTTAGACCGGGACGGTCGGCCCATGATGCGATAGAAGCAATCCAGCAAAGTATCAAGTACACACAAAAGTTTGTGCTTGATGCTGATATAGCGAAATGCTTTGACCGCATCAACCATCAAGCGTTGCTGGAAAAACTTGAGACGTTCAGTGTTATGCGACGGGCCGTGAGAACTTGGCTCAAAGCCAAGATCATGGACGGTGATGAACTCTTCCCATCAGAAGAAGGAACACCGCAAGGGGGTGTTATTTCACCTCTACTCGCCAACATTGCACTGCATGGTCTTGAGACTGCAATCACTACAGCCTTCCCGAAGAACGTTACGATCAACGGAAAACGTCATGGTGGATACCAACCAAGAGTTATTCGCTATGCGGATGATTTCGTGGTGCTCCACCAAGACCTGAAAGTTGTAGAGAAAGCTACCAGCATTGCGCAAGAGTGGTTATCGGGCATGGGACTTGAACTCAAACCAAGTAAAACTCGAATCACACATACCTTCAAGAAACATGAAGGACACGTAGGATTCGTCTTCTTGGGTTTTCACGTTCGACAGTTCAAAGTCGGTAAATGTAACTATCGAAGTTCGGGAGGCTCAAGAATCTTGGTTGATTTCAAAGCCATCATCAAACCCAGTAAAGAGGCAGTTGGGCGACACTACCGACAAGTCGCTGAAGTAATAGAGCGGAACAAGTCGGCTGAACAAGCTAATTTGATACGCCTGCTCAATCCAAAGATTGTCGGGTGGACCAACTATTACTCAACAGTTGTCTCGAAGGCAGTTTTCTCGAAACTGGACCATCTGGTGACGAAGAAACTCCTCCGCTGGGCCAAGCGACGCCATCAACACCAATCTCGAAGGCAAACAGTAAGTAAGTACTGGATGTTTTCTGATAAAGGTAGAGGGTGGGTGTTCCAAGCATTGGATCAAAGGCTTCGTTGGTATGCCGATGTACCAATCAAACGTCACATTCAGGTGGCGGGAACAAAAAGCCCTTTCGATGGTAACTGGGCATACTGGAGTAAACGCCTCCAGCATTATCCGTTATTAACTTTTCGACAGGCCAAACTGTTGAAGAAACAAGAAGGAAAATGCCGGTGGTGCAGACTCTACTTCAAACAGGGAGACGGAATTGAGATTGACCATAGAATCCCACGTCGTTATGGCGGCAGGGATGAATACGGCAATCTTCAACTGCTTCATGTTCATTGCCATGATGAAAAGACCGCGATTGATGAAACTATCGATTCAGTTGGTCCAGACAGTATCGATGTCAACGATTACGTTATCGAGGAGCCGTGTGAGGTTGAAAGTCTCATGCACGGTTCTGAAGACGAGGCGTTCGGGCGACCGGATGTCTTAGTTTAACTCCGTGGTTCCCCAGCGACCAAAACGGCGCAACTTCGAATACCGGCGACTGAGTCGATCTTCCTGCGAACAACTGACTGCTTCAGCTAAACGCTCGCTCAACGCGGAGTCGAGAAAGCGAGCGGTCTGATCGTAGTCGTTGTGTGCGCCGCCGTCTGGTTCGGGAATGATCTTGTCGACGATGCCTTCCTCGAATAGGTGTTGAGCGGTGAGTCGCAAACCTTCAGCAGCGCGATCCGCTTGCGAAGCATCTTTCCAAAGAATCGCCGCACAACCTTCCGGGCTGATCACTGAGTACACGGAGTTCTCAAGCATCAGCACCTGATCGCCAACGCCGATTGCGAGCGCGCCGCCAGAACCACCTTCACCAATCACAGTCACGATGATCGGCACCTTGATCTTCGCCATCTCGCGCAGGTTGTAAGCAATCGCCTCGGCCTGGCCGCGCTCTTCGGCATCGATGCCGGGATACGCACCGGGCGTGTCGATGAAAGTAAAGATTGGCCGGCCAAACTTCTCACCTAGCTTCATCACGCGTAATGCCTTGCGATAACCCTCCGGCTTGGGCATGCCGAAGTTCCGATAGCTGCGTTGCTTCGTGTCGCGTCCCTTCTGATGGCCGACGACAGCGACAGGCAAACCATGAAACCGCGCAAAGCCCGCGACGATTGCCGGGTCTTCGGCGAAACGCTTGTCACCGTGAAGCTCGACGAAGTCTTCAAACAACCGCTCGATCAGATCGAGCGTATAGGGCCGGTTCGCGTGCCGCGCCAACTGCACGCGCTCGAAAGCAGTTCGCTCGCCGTCACTCGGTGGTTCCGGTTCGGGCTGTGCTTTTCCGTCTTTGTCTTTCGCCATTTTAAATTTTCAGTCGTTATCAGACGCGTGAGCCGTTACCGTTCGCAACTGTCTCTACACTGACACGGCAGCCCAGCTTCTTCAAAGCTTCCTCGAGCTCGTTGCTGCGCTTCACGCGCAAGGCGTTGTTCGCTTTCACTCGCACGACAGCGCCGTTATCGGTGACGGTTTCGAGCGTCACGTCGCAGTCGCCCGGGTGCGCGTTAAGCACGTCGAGAATCGAATCACAGACGGTCAGGAAATCCTCTGCCTGCGGCGCGCGCAACACAAGAAACTCGCTGATGTTAGCCGCCGCGTCGATACTCTTAACCTGGTCCACGATGATCGACGGCGGGTTGTCTTCGCTCAACTCGAGCCGGCCGACGATCACCACGACCAGATCGTTTTGCAAGAGCGCCGAATGCTTGCGATAGACTTCCGGCCACAGCACGCACTTTGTCCCGCCGGCTTCGTCCTCCAGCCGCAGCAGGGCAAACTTATCACCCTTCTTCGTCGTGCGCGTTTGCACGTCGGAGATGATTCCGCCGCACGTCACGCGACTACCGGTATTCAGATTCGGCAGTTCAGACGAGGTCACGGCTTTCGCGTTCTGGAGCACCTCGAGATAACGCTCGAGGGGATGACCGGAGATATAAAAGCCGAGCGCGGCCTTTTCCGCGGCGAGCATCTCGGCGGCCGTCCAGCCTTTGATCGTCGGCGAGATCTCATTGGCGAAATCGATCTCTTCCGGGATCGCGCCGAAGAGTCCGCTCTGACCCATTTGCCGCTCACGCTTCGAACGCTGCGCTCGCGAGAGCGCCGCGTCGATGCAACTGAACAACGCGCCGCGCCACTCGTGAACCACGCGGCCATCCTTTAGTGAGTCGAACGCGCCGGCGCTCACGAGACTTTCAAACACTCGCTTATTCAAAGTAGCGGACTCGACCCGCTCGGCGAAGTCGAAGAACGAACGAAACGGTCCGGTCTCCCGTGCCTCAGAGATTGCTTTAACCGCCGAGTGGCCGAGGCCCTTAATCGCAGTAAGCCCGTAGTGGATGGCGCCGCTTAACGGCGTGAAGCCGGAGTTGCTTTCATTAACGTCAGGCGGCAGTAAAGCAATCTTCTGCGCCCGCAGCTCCTTCGA
>DASXXL010000257.1:0-11143 GCA_036503085.1 Pyrinomonadaceae bacterium
TCGTCCAACACGAGGAGATTGGCTCTTGGCGACGGCGGCTCTCGTCCAACACGAGGACGTTGGCTCTTGGCGACGGCGGCTCCAGCCTACGCGCGGCGATAGTCTCGCCCGTAGGGGTGAGCGCGAAGCGCGTAACCCTGGGACTATAGAATCAGAATTGGAGGTCCGGAGGGTCGACAGAAACCAGTTTCAACGAAGGGTGGAACACATTCGTTTAGCAGCACGCGAGCATTGGAACACTTCAACTTCATAGTTGAATAGCGTGGGCAAGTGGCGCATACTCGCTTTAAGTTTGAGTCGCCAGTGGAGGTGGGCCATGAAGCTACTCTTCGTCTTTCCGGTTCTCTTTAGCTTTCCGGTTCTCTTCAGTCTGCTGTTTCCTTGCCAGACTCCAACCGCGAACACCGAGAACTCGCCTTTGGTCGTGACGAGTTTCAAGTGTTCCCGCGAGCACCGCACCATCGAAGCTCAACCGGAACAAGGCACCGTGCCGCAGCGAGCGATGATCCCGCAGAACAAGGTCTTCGCGCGTAACGCCCGCATCAACGATCCGGCCGGCGCCAGAGATCCGAACGCCGACACACTCGACGGGCGTAGCGAAGCGCTCGAAAAGAGCGTGCAGGAATCGCGAAGCACGAAACCAAAATCGACCGACGGTTACGCTTACAAGATCAAGGTCCAAAACCCCGGCCCCAAAGTGATCGAGATCGTTTTTTGGGAATACCAATTCCAGGATCCGGTTGATCCTTCGCTCGTCGCGCGGCGGCAGTTTCTCTGCGGCGTGAACATCGCCGCCAACAAAAACAAAGATCTCGAAGGCTTCAGCTTGTCTGGTCCAAGCGAAGTGGTGAACGTCAAGACGCTCGCGAACAAGTCGGAGAATTCGTTCAAAGAACGAGTCGTGATCAATCGCGTGGAATACTCCGACGGTTCGATCTGGCAAAGAAAGGACTGGAGTCTCAACGAGGTGAAGGCGAGTTACGAGCGCGTGTTGCGCGAACAATGGTCCCCGGGAATGTGCAAGGGTCTTTAACAAGAAACGAATGGAAACCCGCGAAACTCACAGGGCAAAACTCCTCATCATCGACGACGAAGCGCAGATCCGCCGGCTGCTGTGCGATCTCTTCTGCGGCGTTTACGACTGCGCCGAAGCGAGCTCCGCCGAAGAAGCACTGACCGCGCTCTCGGAACAGACTTTCGATCTCGTCCTGAGCGATATCGATATGGGCCGGATGAGCGGCCTCGAGCTCGTGCCGCGCATTCACGCGCTCGCGCCGGATACGGTCGTCGTAATGATCAGCGGCAACCAGGACATCGAGTTTGCGATTCGCGCGATGCGCGCCGGCGCGTTCGACTACATCACGAAGCCAATCGACCTGCGACACGTCGAAGCGGCGGTCGAGCGGGCGCTCAACCACGGCGCGGTGTTAAAGGAGCGCCGCCGTTACAAGGAAGAACTCGAAGATCTGTTACACCAAAGAGAAGCGCAGGTCGATCGGCTCGAGAAGTTTGACCAGGTCACACTACTGCCGAACCGCGCGCAGTTTGAAGATCGGCTCACGCGCGCGGTCGCGACAGCGAAGGCGATGGGCCAGTCGCTGAGCGTGCTCTTCATCTCACTCGACCAGTTCAAGAAAGTAAACGACTCGCTCGGTCACGGACGTGGCGACAGTCTGTTGCGCGAGTTTGCCGATCGGCTGCAACTGGTCGCGAAGACCGACATGGTCGCGCGCTTCGGCAACGATGAGTTTGCGTTGTTGAAAACTCAGACGAACGGCAATAGCGACGTGGTCGAGACGATTGAGTCGCTTTATCAGATTCTGAAGTTTGCGTTTGACCTGCCGGGTCACGAGCTTTACGCGACGGCGAGCGTCGGTGTGAGTTTATTTCCGTCCGACGGCGAAGACTCGCACACGCTTTTGAAGAACGCGGGCGCGGCGCTTTACAAAGCCAAGCGCTCAGGCGGCGCGAACTACCAGTTCTACACCGCTGACATGCACGACCTCGCGACGCGCCGTCTCGCGCTCGAGACCAACCTGCATCGCGCGATTCAGAATCACGAGTTTCTGATTCACTACCAGCCGCGCGTGTCGGTCGATTCGCTGTCGATCACGGGCGTCGAAGCGCTCGTGCGCTGGCAGCATCCGCAGCTCGGGCTCGTTTCGCCGTCGGAGTTTATTCCGCTCGCGGAAGACACGGGTTTGATCGTGCCGATTGGTGAGTGGGTGTTGCGACAGGCGTGCGAGCAGAGTCGACGCTGGCAGGAACAGGGCTTTGCGCCGATTCAAATGGCAGTGAACATTTCCGCGCGGCAGTTTCACGATCAGAACCTGTCGCAAACGGTGATCGCGATTTTGAAGGAGTGTGGCTTGCCGCCGGGTCATCTCGAGTTGGAACTGACCGAGAGCTCGATCATGCAGAACCCGGAATTCGCGGCGAGCGTGTTGCGGCGTTGGAAGAACCTCGGCGTCAACATCTCGATCGACGACTTCGGCACCGGGTTTTCGTCGCTCGCGGCGCTGAAACGTCTCCCGATCGACGCGTTGAAGATCGATAAGTCGTTTGTGCGCGACGCGCAGAGCGACGCGGACGATGGCGCGATCGTCGTCGCCATCATCACGCTCGCTCATAACTTGCGGTTGAAGGTGATTGCGGAAGGCGTGGAGACGCAGGACCAGTTACGGTTTCTCCAGTCGCTCCGCTGCGATGAAATACAAGGCTACTTAATCAGCGAGCCGCGACCCTCGAACGCGCTCGTCTCCTTATTTGACTCCGCCGGCCATCAGGCTAAGACGAAATAACTGGGAGCGCAGGCGTCTCGCCCGCAGCTTCCGCCGATGACTCTTGGCGTTCACGTGCAGGCGAGACGCCTGCGCTCCCGGTTACGACTAGGCGTGAAACTCGAAACGTGCGACGTCCGACTCACCGAGGATTACCGTGTCGCCGGTGTTCAGCGCTCGTTCAGTGACGCGCGCGGATTTCGGATCGTTTACAAACGTGCCGTTCCGCGAGTTCTGGTCCTCGATGATCACACGCCCGTTCTTAACGCCGATCCACAAGTGACGTTTCGAAATTCGTGGATCGGGGATGACGATCTGCGACGAACCACCATCGCGCCCGATGTACTCGCCATCCACTCTGACTTGAAACTTCTGACCCGAGAGCGGGCCGGAAACAAACTGGATCGAGCCGTAACTCTTCGGAAACGAATCGCCGTCAGCCGTGATCGCCACCGTACGCGAGAGATCGATCGTCGCGCCCTGGTCGCCGCCCATCGGCATCGGCATTGGCGCCGGCGCGGGTGGTGGTGGCGGCGTGGGCCGGTGCGGAGTCGGCGAAACAGCCACCGCCGGTGAAGGCGAGTGCGCATGTGCTGGAGTCGGCGAGGGCGCCGGATGTGGCCGGCCATCGCCTGACGGTCCCGCTGCACTCGCTTTCTTCTTGCGCCGCCGCATCATCATAATCACGACCGCGATGATGATGATGACCAGCAGCAGTATGAACAGCACGCCGAGAATCACGCCGACAATCCACAGCGGAAAACTCGACTTCTCCTTGCCCTCGGCTTTCGCCTGCTGGCTGCTCTGAATCAGACGATCGACTTCCGAATGCTGCGGGAAGAGTCGTTTGACTTCCTCAAACTTCGGGATCGCCGACGAGTAATACTGGTTCCAATAGAAGTCGAGACCTTCGCGGTAAGACCGGTCCGTCGCGCTCTCTTCGTTAGTCGCGCCCGCGCTCTTCACATACTCCATCACCGTGTTCGAAGGAACGATGAAAGAGAAGCCGGAGACTTCCTGGCCGTTGACAGTGTCGCCGCGGAACGTCAGCAAGCCGATGACTCCGTCGGTGTCGCTGATGACTGGACCACCGGAGTTTCCGTGCGTCGCCGCCGTGTTCGTCTGCAAGATAGGCGCTCCACTCGACGCCGTTTTCTTCGCGGAGATCTTGCCGTCGTTGATAGTTGCTTCGAGTGCCGAGCGGCTGCTGAGCAGGCCGGAGTTGAACGTGTCGGCCGCGCCGGGATAACCGATGACCGTGACGTGGTCCTGAAGCTGGACCTTCTCGGAATCGGCGAGCTTCAGCACCGGAGCATTCTTGACTTCGATCTTGATGACCGCGACGTCCTTGCCCTGATCGTTGCCTTCGCCCGTGGGTGCGCCGTACGACTTAATCTCGAACGGAAACGCGCTGCCATCGGGGATGATCACGTGATGGTAAGGCTGAAAGCTCTGTAGCTGACTGTGCTCGTTCAAGTAGCCGGCGATGCTGCGCGGTTCGCGGTTGATCTGTTGGGCCACCTGTTGCACAAAGTTCCAGAAGAGCGCTTGCTTGGCTTTTTCTTCACCGTCATGGGTGGTCGAAACGACGTGAGCGTTGGTCGCGATGTAGCCGTTGGAGCTGATAAAGAAACCAGAGCCCAGCGAGATTGAGGAAACGTTGAATGTTCGCGGCCCGCTGTCGGTTTCAAGTGCAAACTGACCGGCAGCGCCGTCAATGATGCGAACTACTGCGGGCTTGCTGTACATAGCGAGGCGTTCGCCGTCGGAGACGGCGCGCACGACGAAAGTGTTTTGTGTGGGGAGTACAGCAGCGGCTACGAATAAAGCGCCTATAGCAACTAAAAGCAGTCTGCGCATACAAAAAGCTCCTCGGGGATGTTTGTGGTCAATTGGCGTCGGTCTCAAATAGAAAGTCCTGAACGGAGATTCACCGGCGGCTTGCAGTAGTGTGCTTCTAAAGTAATTCGCAGTGAAAGTCAATCCGAAAGTCGCGTATTGTAATTGAACGCCACCGGCCGCCGCGCGTCTCGGTTTCCATTTTCTAACGCGTATTTCGAGTCGCTAGGTATCTGGCACATTGGTTGCTAACTTGAAACACAGCTTTACCCAATTAGGAGGAGAGAAAGCGTGAGTAAAACGATTTGCTTATTGATGATTGTGATGCTGGCCGCACTTACCGGCGCCTGCACCAGGAATGAAGCCGCGAACGCCAACGACAACGCGAACGCGAATGCGAATGCGACGACCGCGCAGAATGCCACGGCTGCCGACGAGACGAGGACTGCTCCGGACAACTCCGAAGTGACAACCAGCGTCGACGCCAACGGCACCCGCACCGAAACCAGGACTTTCAAAAACAACCCGCGCATCTCGAAAGTCGTCGTGACTACTCGCAACGGTGAGCGTACCGTCCGCGCCTATTCACCGACCGGTGAAGAACGCGCAGTGAAGACCGACGAGAACGTGCTCGAAGCTACTGGTGACAAGGTCGCCTCGGCTGCCGGGTTTGTAGCCGACAAGGCCGAAGACGTTCCGGGCGAAGCCAAGAGCGCCGCGAAGACAGTTGGTGAGAAAACGGGGGACGTCGCGGACAAGACCGTCAGCACCACGAAGAAAGCGGGTGAAAAGACAGTTGAAGGCGCGAAAACGGTGGGCAATGAAGTCGGCGACAAGGCTGAAGACGCCAAGGACAAGAGTGTTAGCACCACGAAGAAAGTAGGTGAGAAGACTGTCGAAGGCGCCAAGAAGGTCGGCAGCGAAACGAAGAAGGCCGTCAAGAAAGTGATTCCGTAACTGGCGCGGTAACGCTTTGCCCAAAGTTACGGGCTCTTCTCTGTGAACCTCTGTGTTCTCTGTGCCTCTTTGGTAAAAGATTTCTTAGCAAACCCCAACCACAGAGACGCAGAGGACACAGAGGTTCACAGAGGTTCAGAGAGAATCAGCAGCCACGGATCGGTCCGAGAGACGGATCGATCCGTGGCTGTTATACTATTCGCCTTGCGAGGAGGAGTTACCAATGGCGGATAGTTCAAGGTTTACAATCATTTGTCCCTGTTGCGAAGCGACTCTGACGATCGACGCCCAAACGGGCGCGATGATCTCTCACGAGGAGAAAGCAAAACCACTCGCCTCGTTTGACGAGATGGTGAAGGGACTCGACAAACAAAAACAGATGCGCGAACAGATCTTTGCCCAGGAGCTGAGCTCGATGAAAGATCGCGACCGCATCCTGCAGGAGAAATTCCAGGAAGCAATGAAGCGGGCTGACAAGGATAAAGACAAGCCGTATCGCAACCCGCTCGATATCGATTAAACCCAACCCGGAGAAAGCTTGATGGTTCGTTCTGTTACCCGCTTAGTCCTCAGCGTTCTTCTGTTAACAACTCTTCAGTTCGCCGGCGCCGCGCAAATGCGGATGCCGCAACTGAAGTTTACCGATCGCACGCTGCCGAATGGTTTGCGCGTGCTGAGCGCGCCCGATCATTCGAGTCCGACGGTTGCGATCCAGGTTTGGTATCACGTCGGCTCGAAAGACGATCCGCCGCAACGCAGCGGCTTCGCGCATCTCTTCGAACACATCATGTTCAAGAGCACCAAGAACATGAAGTCGGAGATGATGGACCGGCTGACGGAAGACGTTGGCGGTTTCAATAACGCGTTCACGGCTGATGACGTGACTGTTTACTACGAGGTCGTGCCGTCAAACTATCTCGAGACTTTGATCTGGGCGGAAGCCGATCGTCTTTCTGGTTTGAACGTCGATGATGCGAACTTCAAATCAGAGCGCGACGTCGTGAAAGAAGAATACCGGCAAAGCGTGCTCGCGCCGCCGTACGGCCGCTTCTTCTACTTGCTGCAGGAGAAATCGTTCGTCGAACATCCTTACAAGCGACCGACGATCGGCAGCATTGAAGATCTCGATGCGGCGTCGTTGCACGACGTGCAGGAGTTTCACGCCACTTACTACCGGCCGGACAATGCGACGTTAGTCGTTGTCGGTGATTTCGATGCGAAACAACTCGACGGCTGGATCGATAAGTACTTTGGTCCGATCGCGAAACCCGACCGGCCGCTGCCGCGCGTGAAGGTTAAAGAGCCGGCGCGTGAAAAGGAGACGCGCTTCACGGAGTATGGGAGCAACGATCTGCCGGCGGTTGGTTTCACCTACCTGACGCCGCGACAGGCGGATCCTGATACGGACGCGTTGCGCGTTGTGGATGCGATCCTTTCGAGTGGTGAATCTTCGCGGCTGTATCACTCGCTGGTTTACACGCAGCAACTCGCGGCCGAAGCGGATGCGAACGCCGAATCGCGTGAAGATGCGAGTCTCTTCGTCGTGCTCGCGGTGTTGTCGGAAGGGAAGAAACCGGAAGACGCGGAGAAGTCGTTGCTCGCGGAAATCAAGAAGCTTCAGGATGCGCCGGTGTCGGCGGCGGAGTTGGACAAGGCAAAGAATCAGATCATTACCGAGCAGTTACGACAGCGAGAGACGAGCAACGGCAAGGCGCTCGCGCTTGGTGAAGCCGCGGTGTTGTTGGGCGATCCGGCGCGTGTGAACACGGATCTTGCGCGTTTGCAGGCGGTGACGGCCGCGGACGTACAGCGCGTGATGAAGAAGTATTTCGGCGATCAGAATCGGCTCGTCCTTTATTACTTGCCGCAAGCGGCGAAGAAGGAGGGCCAGTAAGATGAGACGCACTGCGCTACTGATCCTTCTCGTCTGTCTGCCGCTGCTGGTTGTTAACGCGCAGACGCCGCAAGCTACGCCGCCACCACCTCCGCCGCCGCGTTCGGCAACGTTTCCCAAACCAGTCGAACAGACACTGCCGAACGGCTTGCGCGTGATCGTAATCGAGCGTCACGAGTCGCCGCTCGTCTCGGCCCAGGTTGTCATTAAGAACGGCGGCGAAGTCGATCCGCCTGAGTTGGCGGGTCTTGCGGACATGACCGCGAGTCTGTTGACGAAAGGAACCCAGAGTCGTGACGCGACGCAGATCGCTCAGCAGATCGAGAGCCTTGGTGGTTCGCTCGAATCGGGCGCGCGTTGGGATTCATCGTTCGCGACCGTCGGCGTGATGTCGTCGAACATCTCGCCGGCGATGGAGATCCTCGCGGACGTCGTACGCCGCCCGACGTTCAAGAGTGAAGAAGTCGAACGGCTGCGGCAACAGCAACTCGACAGTCTGACGCTCGCGCTCGGCGAGCCGGGTTCGATCGCGCGCTTTGTCGCGGCGCGTGTAGTGTTCGGCGATAGCCCGTACGGTCATCCGCTTTCGGGCACGACCGAATCGTTGACGCGCATCAGCGCCGCGGACATCACGAAGATGCACAGCCGTTTCTACCGGCCCGACAACGCAATACTCGTGATCGGCGGCGACATCACGGCGAAAGACGCGTTCGCGCTGGCGACGAAGTATTTCGGTGACTGGCAGAAGCCTTCGACGCCGCTGCCGGATCTCAGCGCGGCAATGAAAGGCGAGGCGCCGAAGACCGGCCGTATCGTTGTGATCGACAAACCCGACGCCGGACAAGCGGCGGTCTACGTTGCGCGCACCGGAATCACTCGTCGCGATCCGGATTATTTTCGCGGCATCGTCGCCAACTCGGTTTTGAGCGGCTACTCGGGCCGGCTCAATCAGGAGATTCGCATCAAGCGTGGTTTGAGTTACGGCGCGGGTAGTACGTTGGACACGCGTCGCGATGTTGGACCATTCGTGGCGCAGGCGCAGACGAAGAACGAGTCGGGCGCGGCGGTGGCGGATTTGTTGTTGGGCGAGATCGGGCGCTTGTCGAGTGCGCCGCCGAATGAAGCGGAGTTGACGCCGCGCAAGGCGGTTTTGATCGGCAACTTCTCGCGCAATCTTGAAACCGCGCAAGGTCTTGTCAACCAGGTAGCATCTTTGGCTCTTTACGGTTTGAGCCTGGACGAGATCAATAGTTACATCAATAATGTGCAGTCGATCGGGACGGCGGACGTGAAGAAGTTTGCGGGCACACGGCTGGATGCGAAGGCTGCGAACATCATCATCGTCGGCAACGCGAAACTGTTTCTCCCCGAGTTGGAAAAGAAGTATCCGAACGTGGAAGTCATTCCCATCTCGGAGTTGGATCTCAACACTGCTCTCCTGCGGAAGAAGAAACAGCAATGAAATTTATCTGTGTCATCTGTGTTCTGGTTTTTCTCGCGAGCATATCCAACGCTCAAACCGCATCGATCGATGGCGTCGACGCACGCTCCAACCCGGCCGAGTTCGCCAAACAACTCTCGAGCCCGGACGCAAACGTCCGCCGCCGCAGCGCCGAAGCACTCGCGCGCCTCGCAGCGACGGATCAACGGAAGCTCGTTGAGGGCTACCAACTCGAGGAGAAAAACAAAGAGGTCCGCCTTGCCCTTGATTGGGCGTTGTATCGCATGGGCCGCCCGGAAGCTCTCTATCGCATCGTCAAAGATCTCGACTCGGGCCGACAGGGCCAGGCCGTCGGCTATCTTGCCGAGCTCGAGAGTCCCGACCTGCTCTACCCGTTTCTCAAAAAAGAAAACAACCCGCCCCGCGTTAACGCCGGTTTGCTCAAAGCACTCGGCCGCATCGGCGATGCCCAAACTCTCGATCTGATCAAACCGTATCGCGAATCGCACCAACCGTACGTCGCGGAAGCAGCCGAGCTCGCCCACGATGAGATCGAAAAACGTTTGGGCGAACCCGCAAACGGCGAAACGCGGGTGCGGCCTCGAACAGTGGAGAAGCCCCAATAAAAGGCCATCCACAGATTACGCAGAAACCTCTGTGTAATCTGTGGATGGTTCTGTGACGTTGCGGATGCACCCCAACCTACGAACATTCCTCGATCGACTCACCAGGGAAAACGAGATCATCACCATCAAAGCCGAGGTCGATCCTTACCTCGAGCTAGCCGAGATTCATCGCCGCGTCATCGACCAAGGCGGCCCGGCGCTGTTGTTTGAACGCGTGAAAGGGGCACGCCATCCGGTGGTGACGAACATGTTTGGAACCGAGCGCCGCATCGATATCGCGTTTGGCCCAAAGCCAGAAGCGTTCGTGCGCGATGCAGTGCACATTGCTGAATCTCTGTTGCCGCCAAAGCCCGCTGAACTGTGGAAGCATCGTTCGGTAGGTTTTGATCTCTTAAAACTGGGGACCAGGAACACCACTCGCGCGCCCGTGAAGCAAGTGATCGACAAACCGGCGCGGCTCGATCAGTTGCCGGTGCTGACGACGTGGCAAGAAGACGGTGGACCATTCATCACCCTCCCGCTCGTCTACACGGAAAATCCGCTTACCGGCAAACACAACCTCGGCATTTATCGCATGCAGGTTTACGACGCGCACACGGCGGGCCTGCACTGGCAGATTCAAAAAGGCGGTGGGTTTCATTATCACGAAGCAGAGAAACTTAATCAGCCGTTGCCGGTGACGGTTTTTCTCGGTGGTCCACCGGCGTTGATCCTCGCGGCGATCGCGCCGCTGCCGGAAGACGTGCCGGAATTAGTTTTGGCGTCGTTGTTGGCCGGACAGAAATTGAAGATGACGACGAACCCGCTTGCGGGTGGGCATCGACTGGCCGCGGAAGCGGAGTTTGCGCTCGTCGGTCATGCGCCGCCTCACGAGCGCCGGCCGGAAGGACCGTTTGGCGATCACTACGGCTACTACTCTCTGCGACACGACTATCCCGTCTTTCATTGCGACGCGGTGGTCCACCGGCGCGATGCGATCTATCCGGCGACGGTTGTGGGCAAGCCGCGGCAGGAAGATTTTTTCATCGGCGATTACTTGCAGAAGCTATTGTCGCCGCTGTTCCCGCTCGTGATGCCTTCGGTGCGCGATCTGTGGACATATGGCGAGACGGGATTTCATTCGCTGTGCGCGGCAGTGGTGCGCGAGCGATACGGGCGCGAGGCGCTCGTTTCGGGTTTTCGCATTCTCGGTGAAGGCCAGCTCTCGCTCACGAAGTTTCTGATCCTCACGGACACGCCGCAGGACTTGAAAGATTTTCCGCGCTTGCTCGAACACGTTCTCGAACGCTTTCGACCCGAAACGGATCTCTTTATCTTCTCGAACGTTTCGATGGACACGCTCGATTACACGAGCGGGAAAGTGAATGAAGGCAGCAAAGCGATCATGCTTGGGTTGGGTGATGCGGTGCGCACGCTGCCGCGCGAGTTCAAGGGTGATTTACCGAGTTACCTGACACGAGCGGAGATCTTTTGTCCAGGTTGTTTGGTGGTGCAGGGAAGAGGATTTAAGAGCGATCCGGACTTAGCGGCGCGTCTCGCGAAAGATCAACTTTTTGCGGAGTGGCCTTTGATCGTGGTACACGACGATGCGAGCGTCGCCCAAAAA
>DASXXL010000258.1:0-5277 GCA_036503085.1 Pyrinomonadaceae bacterium
GGAATTCCCAGCGAACGCGCGCACCACGCCACACCTTGGGCCATGTTGCCCGCCGACGCCGTCACCACTCCGCGTTCCAACTCACGCGGCGACAAACGCGCGATCGCATTCGCCGCCCCACGAATCTTGAACGACCCGATCGGTTGCAGGTTTTCAAGCTTGAGATAGATCTCCGCCTCGGGCGAGTCAACATTGAGACGCACCAACGGTGTGCGGATCGCGGACCCGGCGATCACTCGCCGCGCTTCTTTTATCGCTGAAAGCGTCACCATAGACTGCACAGATTACACGAATCTGTGATAAAAGAAGCAGCACATCACTGCAGGAGACCCCAACATGAAACCCCTGGCTATCGCTTCCGTTCTCGTCGTCCTTTTTGTCTCCGCCGCGTCAGCGCAAACGTGGGATCCGGAGCTTCAGTTGAAAGTTAAAGCCGTCGGCGCGCCGCGCGTTTCGCCCGATGGCAGCCGCGTCGTTTACACCGTCAACGACGCCGTCATGACACCCGACCGCAGCGAGTTTGTCAGCCAGATCTGGATGGGCAACATCGCCACGAAGCAGAACATTCAACTCACCTTCGGCGAGAAGACTTCGACTAACCCGAAGTGGTCGCCTGATGGCAAGTGGCTCGCCTTCATCTCGAATCGCAAAGACAACCGAAACAATCTCTATCGCCTGAGTGTCGACGGCGGCGAGGCTGAGCCGCTCACCGAACTCAAGACGAACGTCGCGGACTTCGAGTGGTCGCCCGACGGCCGTTACATCGCCTACACGATGAGCGATCCGAAAACGGAAGAGGAAGAGAAGAACGACAAAGGCCGCAACGATTTTCGCTGGGTCGATGAAAATCTCAAGATGTCGCGCCTCTACGTTATTCCCGTCGAAAAGGACGCGAACGGCAAACGCGAGCCGCGCAAACTTACAACCGGCAATTACAACGTCAGCGATTTTGATTGGTCCGCCGACGGTTCGCACATCGTCTTCACACATACCAAGACGCCGGGCGCAAACGATTGGACCACCGGCGACGTTTCGATCGTCGACGTCGCCACTACCAACGTGACGGTGCTCGCGAACACGCCCGCCGCCGAAGGTGAACCAATGTATTCACCCGACGGAAAATCGATCGCGCTCATTGTCACTGACAATCCGCCGCGTTGGGCCGACACGTCGACGATTCAGATCTTCCCCGCGAATGGCGGTCAACCAAAAATCCTGCTCGCTTCGTACGACGGCACACCAGCTATCGCCGGCTGGTCCGCCGACGGCAAAAAGATCTATTTCGCCGAAGCCAAAGGCACCGGCACGCAGCTCTACGTTGTTGACGTCGCCACGAACCATATCGACGAGATTAAACACGACACGGCCGTGCTCGGCGCGATGAGCATCAATCGTTCCGGCACAACGTTGGGCTTCACGCGCCAAAGTCCTGACACTCCCGCCGATGTATACGTGTCGTCTGTGGCCGACTTTAAACCCGTGCAGATCAGTCACGCGAACGCAGATTTAAAACTGCCCGCACTCGGCCGCACCGAAGTCATTCGCTGGAAGTCGAAAGACGGAAAAGACATCGAAGGACTGTTGACTTATCCGGTGGGCTATCAACAAGGCCAGCGCGTGCCGTTGATTCTAAACGTTCACGGTGGGCCAACGGGCGTGTTTCAGCAGACGTTCATCGGCGGCCGCGGCGTGTATCCGCTCGCGACGTTGGCGGCGCGCGGTTACGCGATCCTGCGCGCGAATCCGCGCGGCTCGACTGGTTACGGCACTGAGTTTCGCCGCGCGAATATGAAGGACTGGGGCGGCGGCGATTATCAGGACTTGATGTCGGGCGTCGATAAAGTGATCGAAATGGGCGTCGCCGATCCGGAGAAGTTGGGCGTGATGGGTTGGAGCTACGGCGGCTTCATGACTACGTGGATCGTTACGCAAACGAAGCGTTTCAAAGCCGCGTCAGCCGGCGCGCCGGTGACGAACCTGATGAGCTTCAACGGCACGGCCGATATTCCCGCGTTTATTCCCGATTATTTCGGCGGGCAGTTTTGGGAAGCGATGGACCTTTATCAAAAGCATTCGCCGATCTTCAACGTGAAAGGCGTCACCACGCCGACGATGATCCAGCAGGGCGACGCAGACGTGCGCGTGCCGATCTCGCAGGGCTATGAGTTTTACAACGCGCTGAAAGTGCAGGGCGTGCCGACGCGTATGCTCGTGCTGCCGCGCCAGCCGCATGGTCCAAACGAACCGAAGATGCAATTGGCGGCGATGAACGCGAACCTCGAGTGGTTCGATAAATACATCGGGCCGAAGTCGCAGACGTCGCGTAATTGATCTGTGGCTGATTCGATCACGCTTGACGAGCTGCGGCGCTTTACCGTCGCGCGGAACTTCTTTCAACCAACCACTCTCAAAAACGCGTTACACAAAATGGGATTCGTGCAAGCGGATCCCATTCGCGCGCCCGCCCGCGCGCAGGACCTCATCCTGCGCCACCGCGTCAACAACTACAAAGCCGGCGATCTCGAACGACGTTACGCGACACTCGACGTCGAAGAGGATTTCTTCATCAACTACGGCTACGTTTCGCGACAGCTTTATTCGTTGATGCATCCGCGTTCGAACACGCTTGCGGCGCGCGATCGGAAGCGGGCGCGAATGTTGCTCGACTTCGTGCGTGAGCGCGGGTCGGTGCATCCGCGTGAGGTTGACGAATACTTCGCGCATGGAAAGGTGACGAATTACTGGGGCGGTTCGTCGAATGCGACGACGCATTTAATGGACGCGATGCATTATCGCGGGCTGTTACGTGTGTTGCGGCGTGAGAAGGGAATTCGGATCTATGCGGTGCGCGAGCATGAGCCGTTGAAGCTGAGCGCGGTTGAGCGGCGAACACGAATAGATGCGCTGGTGGATGCGGTGGTGCGGATTTATGCGCCGTTGCCGGCGTCGAGTTTGAGTTATTACGTGCGGCGGTTGCGTTATGCGGCGCCACAGTGGGCCACGGATTTGACGGATGCGCTGGCGCGCAGCAGGAAACGATTGCGGCATGTGCGCGCGGGTGTGGATTGGTATTTTCCGACGGAAGAGGATCCGCTCGGTGATTCGGAGCCGCAGGAGATCGTGAGATTGCTCGCGCCGTTCGATCCCGTGGTCCACGATCGGAAGCGGTTTGACTTGTTGTGGGGTTGGGAGTATCGGTTCGAGGCGTACACGCCGGTGGCGAAACGGAAGCTAGGCTATTACGCGATGCCGCTGCTTTGGCGCGACCGCGTCGTTGGGTGGGCCAACGTCGCTGTGAAGAATGGCGCACTTGAATGTGACATTGGTTATGTAGGCTCGCAGCCTGGCGAGAGGGCTTTTGCGCGTGAGCTCGAAAAAGAACTTGAAAGGATTTCAGAATTTACAGGACTCAGGGGAAAACCAGAGTAAGACCACCCAACCTCCACTTATGAAATCCTGTTCATTCTGAAATCATGTCAATTCATATCGGCACGTCGGGTTGGCACTACAAGCACTGGCTTGACGATGTGTTCTATCCGACGGGAACAAAGCCCTCGGAGATGTTTGATTACTACGCGAAACACTTCGACACGGTCGAGATCAATAACAGCTTCTATCACCTGCCTTCCGCGAAGACGTTCGACAATTGGCGCGACAACTCACCGGCGCGTTTCATCTTTGCCGTGAAAGCCAGCCGCTTCATCACGCACATGAAGAAGCTCAAGGATCCGCAGCCTTCTTCGGAGAAGTTCTTTCTCGTCGCGGATCGACTCGGCCGCAAGCTCGGTCCAATCCTGTTTCAACTGCCGCCGCGCTGGAAATTCAACCGCGAACGCTTCGAAGAGTTTCTGCAATCACTGCCTGCCGAGCACAAGTACGTGTTTGAGTTTCGCGATGAATCGTGGTTCGTGCCGGAAGTTTACGAGCTGTTGCGCCGCTACAAAGCCGCGTACTGCATTCACGATTTTGCCGACATGAAAGTACCGATCGAGATCACGACCAACTTCACCTACATTCGTTTTCACGGTCCGACGAGCGCGAAGTATTGGGGCTCGTATTCCTCCGCACAACTGCGCTCGTGGGCCGACAGAATCAAAGACTGGAGCACGCGCCTCACGGGCATCTACGTCTACTTCAACAATGATCCGGAAGGTAAAGCCATCGTGAACGCGCTCGAGTTGAAGCGCTTGGTCAGTGGATTGCAGTGAGAGCCGTTGCGCGGCGGGCGATGTATCGGAATTTTACGAACGAGGGGATGATCATGAGTGCTAATGAACGGCAGCGAGGGCTTGCAATGGTGACGGGCGCGTCAACTGGTATCGGTTACGAGCTCGCGATTTGTTGCGCGAAAGAAGGTTTTGATTTGTTGGTCGTGGCTGACGATCCGCGGATTAACGAAGCGGCTGAGCAGTTTCGTAATTACGGTGTCGAGGTCGAAGCCATTGAGGCTGATCTCGCGACGCGTGAAGGCGTCGATAAGTTTTACGACCTGGCGAAAGGGAGGCGCATCGATGCGTTGTTGGCGAACGCGGGTCACGGACTCGGCGGTGCTTTTCTCGACCAGGATTTTGACGACGTGCGTCACGTGATCGATACAAACGTCACGGGCACGGTTTATCTGATTCAGAAAGTCGGGCGCGACATGCGGCAGCAGGGTTGCGGGCGGATTTTGATCACCGGTTCGATCGCGGGCTTCACGCCGGGCACTTACAACGCTGTGTACAACGGTACGAAGGCGTTCGTCGACTCGTTTTCGTTTGCGCTCAGATCTGAGTTGAAGGATTCGGCGCCGAACGTGACGGTGACGTGCCTGATGCCGGGCGCGACTGAGACAGAGTTCTTCGAACGTGCAGGAATGGAAGACACGGAGATCGGCCAGTCGAAGAAGGACGATCCGGTTGACGTGGCGAAGGTCGGGTTTGAAGCGATGATGAACGGTGAAGGCGACGTCGTGAGTGGGTTCAAGAACAAGATGCTGTCGACCGTGGCTAACGTCACTCCTGCGGGTGTGCTCGCCGAGCAGCACAAGAAGAAAGCGAAGCCCGGATCAGCGAACAGCTAATTGCTCACCGAGCAGCACAAGAAGGCAAAGTCCGAACCCACGGATAGGTAATAGCAAGAGCGCCGGAGGCGCGGCAGAAGGTAGCCATCTATGAAGCCGGGTCGTGTCAAGAAATGAGTTCGGGTTGATTGGTTCACCCATCTATTCGAGATTCCACGTGGTTGAGGTTTGAACCCGGTAAAAACGTGGTCTCATTCAACGGTGCGACGCGGCTG
>DASXXL010000259.1:0-5168 GCA_036503085.1 Pyrinomonadaceae bacterium
TCGTGTCGAACCAGTCGCCCATCTGGCTGACGACCTGGCCCAGCCACAGTTGCCGGAAGCTACGGTTTCGGCGGAGCAGATCGATGTAGCCGACGGTTTCGTAAGTCGGCGGGCCTTTCCTGGCAACGGTGTCGCTGGACATCCGCATGAGCTTGCAGTCCGAAACGATCCTTGTCAAACCACAAACTGAGGGATTGCTTCTCTGTGCCTCTGTGTCTCTGTGGTTAACTGGATTTTGCAAGAGAAACTAACCACAGAGACACAGAGACACAGAGAAAGCCGTTCAGCGAGATACTTCGGGCAAAACCATACTGACCGAAGTTTTCAGTTTGACCTGTCAGAATCAGAGAGCAAAAACCAAACCCGCGAAATTTCGCGGTAGTTCTAACGGCACGGCGCTTGTGATAAGCGAGAGCGCGGCGCAGAAGTCCCAGACTTCGCGGGCTCTCCGCACGGAGCTCGTAGCCGCAACAAGTTCTCTGAAATGAAATCTCACCCAGCACGGCAATCCAAATGCGGAGTGCCAACTTGCCCAAATTGCCGGGGACGAATTGAGTTGCTCCCAGTTCGTCTCCGGCACGCTTGAGTGAGAAATGATTTCAGTGCAACAGAACCGGACGCGTATCAGGAGAAGCAATGGAGTTACCCCAATTCGTGGTCCTATGTCTCCTGGTTGTTTCTCTCTCCTTGTTAGCGACCTGTTTTGTTTACCGCAGTACGAAGACACGTCTCCAAGCCAAAACAAACGAAATCGAATCGCTGAGCCGCCTGCATCTTGCGACGGCTGAAGCGCTCGCCACGGCCATTGACGCGAAAGATCAAACGACGCATTGCCACGTGCGTCGCGTACAGATCTACGCCGCGGGCATGGGCGAAGTGTTTGGCCTCCCGTCAAACGAAATCGCCGCGCTCAAAGCGGGCGCGTTGTTGCACGACGTCGGTAAGCTCGCGGTGCCGCCGCACATCTTGAACAAGCCGGGACCATTAACGCCGGCCGAGTTTGAGAAGATGAAGATTCACACCGTTGTCGGCGCACAGATTCTCGCGCGCGTAAACTTTCCGTATCCGGTGATCCCGATCGTGCGCCATCATCACGAGCAGTGGGACGGTCGCGGCTATCCTGACAAGTTGCGCGGCGAACAGATTCCGCTGACGGCGCGCATTCTTTCCGTGGTCGATTGCTTCGACTCGGTGCGCGAGGATCGCCCGTTCCGACGCGGTATGACGCTTGGCGAAGCAACCGCGTTGTTGTTGCGCGGCGCGGGCATTCACTTCGATCCGGCCGTGGTCGAACAGTTCATCAAACATTTGCCGCGCTTCGAAGCACAGATCGAAGCGCTCGGTTTACAACATCAGCCGGCGAATCAGTCACCCGAGCCGCCGCTGCAGTTGAGCGACATGGATCTCACGCAGACGCGCGAACGCGGTTCGTATGTCGCTTACGATCAGATCAAGAAAGCGCACCGCGAGGTTTACGCGCTCTATGAGATCGCGCGCACGTTTGGCGGGTCGTTGAACGTCGAGCACACGCTCGAAATTCTTGTCGACAAGGTGGGCCACGTCGTCCCGTTCGACACCTGTGTGGTCTACATCTACGACGACGCGAAAGGTTACGCGACTGTGCGTCACGTCGTCGGCAAGAACGCGCAGAAACTCGCGTCGCGCTCTATCGCACTCGGCGAAGGTGTGACGGGTTTCGCACTCGCGAATCGCAGCCCTGTGAACCAGCTTCATCCGAGTCTTGATTTCACCGATATCAATCCCGAAGCGGGCATAAAGTATCGTTCGATGGCGTCGTTGCCGTTGTTCAAAGACGACGTGCTGCTCGGCGCGCTGTCTGTTTATTCGAGCGAGCTCGAACAGTATGCAGACGACCACATGCGTTTGCTTGAAACGGTGACGCGGCTCGCCTCCGATGCGCTCGGCAACGCGATGCGCCACGCTGAAGCGGAGTCGAATGCGTTGACCGATCCGCTGACCGGACTGCCAAACGCGCGTTATCTTTCGTTGCGTTTCGACGAAGAAGCCGCGCGCGCGCGTCGTACCGATCGCGCGTTTCAGGTGGTGATGCTCGACCTCGACGAGTTCAAGAACGTCAACGACACGTTTGGTCACAAGGCCGGCGACAAGATGTTGCGCGAGGTGGCCAACATCATTGCGAGTCAACTGCGCGAATACGATTTTCTGGCGCGCTATGGTGGTGATGAGTTTGTGGCCTTAGTGCAGGAGGTCGTTGGTTCTCAGGTCGACGAGTTGTGCCTGCGCATCGAGAACGCGGTGTCGAAGTTTTCGCTGATGGTGGGCCGGAACCGCTATGCGCGCGTCGGCATCAGCATCGGCACCGCCACCTTCGGCATCGACGGCGACACCCTGGACCAACTCGTCGTCGCCGCCGACACAAAAATGTACCTCATGAAGTCCGACCACCGCCTCGAACGCACCGTCGCGTAGAACCAAACTCGACATGATTTCGGGATGTACAAGACTTGCCGAAGGTGGTAAGAGGCTCTTTACGGTTTTGTACCCGAAGTAGCCCTGCAACTGTCTGGACTAAGTCCTGTGAATTCTGAAATCATGTCAAAGCGTTTGTAAATATCCTTGCGGCCACAGTTTCAAACTGTGTAATCTGTGGCCAGGAATGGTATCGCCCGCCGAAAACCAAAACGCCACTCTTCTAATTGTTGACGATGACCACGCCGCCCGCGAACGGCTGCGCGAGATCTTCGAGACCGCGCAATATCGCGTCGTCACCGCCAACGAAGCAGCCTCCGCGCTGCGCGTTTTGAGAGGCGTGCGCTGTGACCTCGTCGCCCTCGATCTCGAGATGCCGGGCGTCGACGGCCTTGCGCTTTGCAAACTACTGCGCGCGCAACCCACCACCAGCAAGCTTCCGATCATCGCGCTCTCCGAAAGCGACGACGAAGCGCGCAAAGTGCAGGCGTTCACTGCCGGCGCTGACGATTACATCACCAAACCCTCCACGCCCGGCGAACTGCTTTCACGCGTTAGTCTGCACGTGCGCACGTCGCAACGTGAATGGGCGCTGATCGGCACCAACCGCGAACTGCGTTTCCTGTCAGACATCGGCCGTGGACTGCTGCGCGCGCTCGAGCCAGAACAACTCGTCCGCCGCGTCGCCGGCGCGACTTACGACGCGCTCGACGCAGCGCTCTGCGCCGCTTACGTCAACGTCGGCCGTGACAATCACGCTCTCTGCGTTTTCGATCGCGAAGGCGGTGCTGACGATCAATCGTTACTGAACCAGGACGCGTTGCAAAAGTGGCTTCGTTCTTCGGCGGCGGCGAGCTCGTTGCTGATCTCGCAACGATCGGATTTTCTGCTGCTCGATGACGCGCACACGATCGAATACGTCTCTCCGTTTCGTTTCGCCGGCCGCGCAAAAGGCGCGCTGATCGTCGCGTTCGATCTCGTCGAACAATGCGGCGAAACCGAACGACGTTTGATCGACGCAGCCGCGCAACAGACTTCACTCGCCGCACACATCTGTTCGCTCTACCAGGCCGCGCGCGACACTTCGTTGAGTCTCGCGCGCGAAGTCGAACGGCGCACCGCCGAGAGCGAAGCGCAGAAACGCTTCATCGAAGCGATCGTCGACAGTTTGCCGCTGTCGCTTTACGCGATCGATCGCGAGTATCGCGTGGTCGCGTGGAACCGCAATCGCGAACTCGGCGAGCTCGGCATTCCGCGCGGTTCCGTGCTCGGCAAGAACGTGTTCGAGGTGTTGACGCGCCAACCGCGCGACGTACTGGAGCATGAGTTTGAACGCGTGTTTGAAAGCGGCGAGATCGAACGCATCGAACAGGAAACACCGAGTCCGAAAGGCGACATCCGCCATTGGGTGATCAGCAAGATTCCGATGTGGGCCGACACGACCGGGCTCGTGAGTCACGTGATCACTGTCGGCGAAGACGTGACGGATCAAGTCGAAGCGAATCGCGCAGTCGCGCGCGCGGAAAAACTCGCCGCGGTCGGGCGGCTCGCGGCCGGCGTGGTCCATGAAATCAACAACCCGCTCGCGACGATCAGCGCCTGCGCCGAATCACTCGAAGCGCGCGTAAACGAAGGCTCGTTCGATGGCTCACCGGCGCTCGAAGATCTACGCGAGTACCTCGGCTTAATCCGCAGCGAAGCGTTTCGTTGCAAGAGCATAACGATGGGCCTGCTGGACTTCAGCCGCACGCGCACGTCGCAACGCGTGGTGATCAACCTCGGTGACGTCATCAGCTCCGCGGGCCGCTTGTTGTCGCATCAAAAGCGCAGTTCGGCAGTCGAATTCATACTGGAGATCGCGCCGGATCTGCATCCGGTTTCCGGCGATCCCGGCCAGTTGCAACAGGCCGTGATCGCGCTCGCGACGAATGCGCTCGACGCGATGGGCGACAGCGGTTCGTTGTCGATCATCGCGCGCAACAACGGCGACAGCGTGACGATCGAGGTGAGCGATACGGGCGTCGGCATTCCCGCGGAGAACCTCGCCAAAATTTTCGAGCCTTTCTTCACGACGAAGGAAATTGGGAGAGGAACCGGTCTCGGCCTCGCGGTGTGTTATGGTATCTTAACCGAGCACGGCGGCGCCCTCGACGTGCAATCGACAGTGGGAACAGGCACCACGTTCACCATATCTCTTCCAGCAATCAAGCTACACGAGGAACCTACGGTTGAGTGAGCAACAGCAGCAAGCACGAATTCTGATCGCCGAAGACGAGGCCAACTTGCGGCTGGTGCTGCAAAAGGAGTTGGAGCGTTTGGGCTACCGCGTGCAAGCAGCGCCCGACGGCGAAGCCGCGCTGCGCAAGCTCGAAGAGAGCAACGTCGACGTGTTGTTGTGTGACATCAACATGCCGCGCATCGACGGCATGGAGTTGTTGCGGCGCGTGCATCAACGACCGAACCCGCCCGAAGTGATCATGTTGACCGGCCAGGCCACCGTCGAGACTGCGGTCGAGGCGATGAAGCTCGGCGCTTACGATTACCTCACGAAGCCCTACAGCATCGTCGAGCTCGACGTGCGCGTGAAGCAAGCGGCGGACAAGCGGCGTTTGCGTGTCGACAACACGCGTTTGCGCGAACAACTCGCGCGACAGTCAGCGTTACCCGAGATCGTTTCCGTTTCCGAATTGATGAAGGAAGCGATACGTTTGATCGAA
>DASXXL010000260.1:0-4221 GCA_036503085.1 Pyrinomonadaceae bacterium
CGCAGAAACGCTGAAGCAGTTTGCGAATGCTTTTGCGCCGTGCGGCTTTCGGCCGGAAGCTTTCTTTCCGTGCTACGGGTTGGCTGAAGCGACCTTGTTTGTTTCAGGCAATCCGGTAGTTAGACCACCGGTGATCAAGACGTTTGCAACAGAGTCACTGGCTCAACATCGCGTCGAAGAGCAGGCGGCGGATGACGATGCGCAGGAGCTCGTGAGTTGCGGCGCAGCGTACCTTGGTCAGAAAACGCTCATCGTTAACGCCGAAACTTCAACTCAATGCGCGCCTGATGAAGTCGGCGAGATCTGGATCGCGGGCGAGAGCGTGGCGAAAGGATATTGGAAGCGTCCGGAAGAGACGCAGAACATCTTTCGCGCGCGGCTTCTCGGTGTACCGTGCGAAACATTCCTTCGCACTGGCGACCTCGGGTTTTTGCATCAGGGCGAGTTGTTCGTTACCGGCCGACTTAAAGATCTGATCATCATTCGCGGCCGCAATCTTTATCCGCAGGACATCGAGCAGACGGTGGTCGAGTGTCACGCGGATTTGCGACGCGGCGGCGGTGTGGCTTTCTCCGTCGAGGTTGAAGGCGAAGAACGTTTGGTCGTCGTGCAGGAACTCGAGCGCCACGCGTCTTCAGATCTTGATGCGTTGGTCCAACGTGTGCGGCAAGCGATAACGGAGGAGCATGAGGTCCAGCCAGTTGCGATTGTTTTAGTTCGCGCCGGCAGTGTGCCGAAGACTTCGAGCGGCAAGCTTCAACGCCGCGCGTGTCGGGAGATGTTTTTGGCCGGGAGTTTTGAAACTCTGGCGGAGTGGCGCGAGGACACGACGCAGCCGAGTGAAACGCTCCTGGCCAATCCCGCTTTCGAGCCGGAGAGTGAGGCAGACATCAAAGAGTTTCTGCGGTCTCTTTTCGCGACCCGGCTGGGCATTGCCGCCACAGAAGTCGACGTTGACGAACCCTTGGCCCGCTACGCGCTCGATTCGTTGCAAGCGATCGAGTTGATGCACGCCGTCGAAGTCAGCCTTGGCATACTGCTACCGATGACGAGCTTTATGCAAAGCCCGAGCATCGCTGAAATGGCCCAACAGGCGATGGAGTATCTGACGGCAAAGCGGCTCAGCGAAAAAGAAGCACGCGCAAACGCGGATGCTGACATTCTGCCGAATACGTTGACGACGCATGCGCCGTCATACGGACAACAGGCACTCTGGTTGGTCTCACGTCTCGCGCCTGAAAGCGCTGCTTACAACGTGGCCTCAGCCGTGCGGATCCTCAGTGCGGCCGACCCGGCAGCGATGCGGCGCGCGTTGCAAAAATTGATCGAGCGTCATGCTTCGCTGCGCACCACGTTCAACTCAATCGAGGGGATGCCGGTAGCTGTCGTGTATGAAGAAGTCGAAGTCAGCTTCGACTTTGAAGACGCGTCTTCGTGGGACGAATCGGTTTTGAAGAAGCGCCTCGTCGATCTGACGCTGCGGCCGTTCAACCTGGAAACTGGACCACTGTTTCGCGTGCACCTCTTCAAGCGTTCCGACGAGGAGTATGTGTTGCTGTGGGTCGCGCACCACATCGTGGTCGACTTCTGGTCGCTGGTGATTCTGGTGCACGAGTTGGGTGAGCTTTACGAAGCGGAGCAACACGGTCGTGCGGCGAGTTTGGCCGCGGTTTCAGAGAGCTATTCCGCTTACGTGAACTGGCAAGCGGAGATGCTCGAAGGTCCGACAGGCGTGCGGCTCAGGAGCTATTGGCAAAAGCAACTCGGCGGCACACTGCCGGTGCTGAATTTGCCGGCGGATCATCCACGGCCCGCGGTTCAGACATATCGCGGCAGCTCTTACGATTTCGCGCTCGACGTCGGTTTGACACGACAGCTCAAGGCGTTGGGAAAAAATCACGACGCCACGCTTTACATGACGTTGCTCGCCGCGTTTCAGGTGCTGTTGCATCGCTACACGGGCCAGGACGATATCTTGGTCGGCTCGCCGGCAGCGGCGAGGAGTCGCGCGGCCTTTTCGAATGTTGTTGGCTACTTCGTTAATCCGATCGTGCTGCGTGCGGATCTCTCGAGCAATCCGAGCTTCACTGATTTTCTGAATAGCGTCCGGCGCACGGTGCTCGATGCTTTCGCGCATCAGGACTATCCGTTCGCGTTGCTGGTGAAACAGCTACAGCCGGAGCGCGATCTGAGCCGGTCGCCTTTGTTCCAGGCGAGCTTCGTTTTGCAGCAGGCTCAATTACTGAAAGAGCAGGGACTGACGGCGTTTGCGTTGGGCCAGGGTGGCGCGCCGCTAAGGTTGGGCGAACTGGTGCTCGAGACGATGGCTTTAGAGCAGCGCGTGACGCAGTTTGATGTGTCGCTCGTGATGGCTGAGATCGGCGGAGAGTTGCGGGCGTGTCTGGAATACAACACCGACATCTTCGATGAAACGACGATCGCGCAGATGGTCCAGCAGTTCCGCGTGTTGCTGGAAGGCATCGTCGCTGAGTCTGTGCAGAGTGTTTCGTCACTGCCGTTGCTTTCCGATGAAGATCGGCGACAGTTGTTGGTGGAATGGAATGAAAGCGGCCAGGATTTTTTGCAGGCGGCTTGTCTGCATCAGATTTTCGAAGAGCAGGTTGCGCAAACGCCGCAAGCGACTGCGATGGGGTTCGAAGGTGAAAGCCTCACGTATGCTGACCTGAACCGCCGCGCCAACCAACTCGCGCACCGTTTAATAAAACTCGGTGTTGGACCGGAAGTGCCGGTGGCGATCTGCATGGAACGTTCTGTGGATTTGCCGATCGCTTTGTTGGCCGTGCTCAAAGCCGGTGGTGCTTACGTTCCGCTTGAGCCTTCCTATCCGCGCGAGCGTCTGAACTTCATCATCGAAGAAGCTCGTGCGCCGGTTGTCTTGACGCAACGAGCGATCGCGGAAGAGCAATCCTTGGCGGGCGTGCACGTGATCAGTCTCGACAGCGATCTTGATGAACTCGCGATTGAGAGCACGGAAAACCCACGCACTCCCGTCACTGACGAAAACCTCTGTTACGTCATCTACACTTCCGGTTCCACCGGCCAGCCCAAAGGCGCGATGCTGCACCATCGTGGCGTGCGTAATCGTCTGCTGTGGGGGATCACCGACTACAAGCTCGGCAGCGGCGACGTCGTGCTGCACAAGACGCCGCTCACTTTCGACGTCTCTGTCTGGGAGATCTTCGCGCCGTTGTTAAGCGGAGCGCGCCTGCTCATCGCGAGGCCCGGCGGACATCAGGACACTGCTTATCAACTCGAGTTGATGGCCCGCGAGAAAGTGACGCACGTAGATTACGTGCCCACGATGCTCGAAGTGCTACTCGAAGCGGAAGGACTGGAGCGTTGCGAGAACCTCAAGATCGTCACGGCCGCGGGTGAAGCACTCACGCGCGAGTTGCGCGATCGGTTCTATTCGCAAACAAACGCAAAGCTCTACAACCTCTATGGCCCAACCGAAGCATCTTTGGCCGTCACCTATTGGGTCTGTGAGCCGGATGGCGCAGAACGGGTGATTCCCATCGGCCGTCCGATGAGCAACGTGAAGATCTACATCCTCGATAAGCAGCTACAGCCGGTTCCGATCGGTGTTGCTGGTGAGTTGCACATCGGTGGCGTAGCGCCGGGGCGCGGTTACCTGAAGCGGCCGGATCTCACGGCAGATAAGTTCATTCCTGATGCGTTCAGTGAACAAGGAGAACGGCTGTACAAAACCGGAGACCTCGCGCGTTACCGCTCGGACGGCGCGATTGAGTTTCTCGGGCGTCTCGATCATCAGGTGAAGATCCGGGGCATGCGCATGGAACTCGGCGAAGTGGAAGCCGCTCTGTGCCAACACCCGGCGGTAAGAGAAGCAGTGATCCTCGCGCACGAGATCACGGCTGGAAACAAATCGCTCGTGGCGTATGTCGTAAGTAAGCAGGAGCCGCTGCCCACCAGCGATGAGTTGCGCAGCTACCTCCGGCAGAGACTGCCCGAGTACATGGTGCCCGCAGCGCTCGTCGTTATGTCGGAGCTGCCACTAACGCCAAACGGCAAGATCGATCGCAGCGCGCTGACTCAACTCGTCTCGCTGTCGACCTTGTTTGAAGTGTCTTACACCGCGCCGACCGACCAGGTCGAAGAGATGCTCGCCGAAATTTGGGCGGCTGTACTCGGCGTCGAGCGCGTCGGTATCCACGACAACTTCTTCGAACTCGGAGGGCA
>DASXXL010000261.1:0-4578 GCA_036503085.1 Pyrinomonadaceae bacterium
AACTGTCACCGTCAACTTTCGGCATCTTCGACGCGTTTCCGGATGAAGAGGGACGTCAGGCACATTTAACCGGACGCGTTGCGGCGGCACTAATGGCGAAGGCCGGCGAGCTCTTAGCCGAACCTCCTTCGATTGAGAAAGTGGATGTGCTGGCCGCGAAGCTCTAACCGAGTTTCAACTCAGCTCCTAGTTTGAACGCTCAACGCGTGGGCGCCTTCCCCGGCAACCACGCTGGACGGAATTGCGTGTTGCTCAACCATTGAATCGGTCGCACTAACGAGTTCAACGATCGCGTCATAAACGCGAAGTCGATTTTGCCGATCTCATCACTCGCCCGGTGGTAATCCGTGTGCAACCCAAAGCTCGAAACCGTGTGGGCCACGACCCCGCGCAACGCGAGCGTGTAGTTGTCCGAACGCTGAAAGAAGTTCTGCTCGGGATGCGGATCGGCAACGAGCGCCGCGCCCTGGCGCACGAGCTCCGGACCAAGTGTCGAACGTTCGTAACCGGTGAGCCACAACATGCCCGGCGGAACTTTCGCATCCGGCCGCCCGAGCATTTCGAAATTGAAATCCGCCACGATCTTTTCCAGCGGCGCGGGCGAGTTGGCGATAAAGTAACGCGCGCCGAATCCGCCGCGTTCCTCACTGCCGAAACAGATGAAGTAGATCGTGCGGCGTGGCCGCGGTCCGGCCGCCAGCACGCGCGCCATCTCCAGCACGGCCACACAACCCGACGCATCATCATCAGCGCCGTTGAAGATCTTGTCACCGGCAGCCGCTTCGTTCACGCCGAGATGATCGAGATGCGCGCTCAACATGATCGTCTCATCGTTCGGATCGGAACCGCGCAACACACCGACTGCATTCCACGTCGAACCCGTTTTGTCCTCCGCGACTGGTCCGGAAAATTCCACCTTCGCGCCCGCAGGCAGCGCGACGAGCGTATCGATCGCTTCCTTTTTCAAGGCGATAACGACGAACTGATTTCCGCTGCTACTGTCGCTCGCGATTTGCGGCGGCAACGACGGTAACTTCACATCACCGACTTCGCGCGACTTCCGGTTCGCTTCCGATTCGAGCAGCACCACGCCCGCAGCCTGCGCCGCGCGCGCCTTGCGAACTGCATCCTGTCGCTGTTGTTGGTCCGCCCCTTCGCGCAACTTCACCAAGACGATCGCGCCCTTCGCCGGCGTGCCGTTCGGTTCGATCACTTGCAACTCACCACTCACACGCGGCGCCCGCAACAACGAAACGAGAAAGTCACGCCCGTAAATCCACTTCTGCGTGTTGCTGCCTGACGTGACCGTCAAGACCGGCGCTTCGGTAAACTTCGTCGACCCGAGCGGCACCTGCTGCACAAAACTCTTGTTGCCCGTAGCGTCCGCATCGCCGCCACCTTCGAGTCCAAACTGGCGAAACTGCGAGCCGATGTACTCCGCCGCTACGCGCTCGTAATTCGTGCCACTACCGCGGCCCTGCATCGCATCACTCGCCAGGAAACCTAACTCCGAGCGAATGTTTCGTTCGAGAATCGGCGCGCTCGCTTTGACCGGTTTTTTTCTAACTTGAGCAGGCGCGAAAGGAATTCCGGCAAGCAACAGCCACACAAACAACACCAACGTGAACCTGCGACGGATCATCGGGTCTCCTCGAAAACTGAATTTGAAATCACTAACGTTTCTGGGACCGCAGGCGTCTCGCCTGCAACATTCGTCACACGCCTCAATGCTGACGTGCAGGCGAGACGCCTGCGGTCCCAGGGATGAAATCACTGAGCGTAGTAGCCGGGACGCGCACGCGCGACCAGGTCCGGCCGGTTCACGATCGAAACCTGCACCCAGCGCCAACTGCCGTCGCGCGCCGGAGTCGTCGGCTGGTAACCGAGACTGTAAACCTTACCGAGATCGTTGATCACCTGCTCGTACACGCCGTTCAGATCAGATAGCTTACGCGCCTTGTAGTAATTACCGCCACTCTCCTGGGCCAACAGATTCAGCGCGTGCCGCGCATTCTCATACTCCTGCCGCGTGAACGGATTGCCCATCGTCTCTTCGGTGTCGAGATAGATCGGCACGATCAGCGTGTCGGTTTGTCGCACCTGCTCCACGAGATCGGCGAACGAGGTTTGCGAACCTTGTCCCGAACCACTCAGGAAGAACGAGCCGTCAACACCATCGCTCATCAACACCACCGCGCGCCGGCGTTCGAGCGTCTTTGGTCCAAGCACCTTGTCGAGCGCAAATTTCACCGCGTCCCAGACGTGCGAACCGCCCGCGCCCTCCATTTGCGCGACACTCGCCGCGAGTTGCGCGCGATCGAGCGTGAGCGGGGAAACGACGGTCACAGTGTTGGAGAAGGTGACGATGGCCAGTCGATCGGTCGGCCGCGCCGCTTCGATAAAACGCAGCGTCGACTTCTTGATCAAGTCGCGTTTGTCGGAAGTCGATCCCGATAAGTCGATCAGCAACACGAGATCGAACGGCACGTCGGTCGACGCGAAGTACGTCACGGTTTGTTCCTTGCCGTTTTCGAGGACTTTGAAATCCTCCTTGTTGAGCGAGCCGACAAACATCTTCGACTTATCGTTGAAGACGCTCACGTTGAGATTGACGAGATCAGTCTCGGTCTTGATCACGTCGCCGGGATCCACGTAAGTGCCGTCGATCGCTGCGGAAGCGAGAGCATCGCTGAGCGAGTTGGCCAGCTCCTTTGAAACTTTGCGCTCGGGTGGTTGGCGCGACTTGTTCAGCGGCTTGCCGTAGCTGCGTTCGAGAGTCCTGACGTTGTCCTCCATCGGTGACAAGCCAAACTCCGCGCGGCGATCGTCGACGTGCTTTTCGTCTTCGATCGGATAGAGCACCAGGAACCCACCCGTGCTGACGGCTTGAGTGCCGAAGATCTGCTTCATGCCGGCGCTCACACGCAAGCGATCGAAGAGACCGGCAAACTCCGGTTTCTGGAGCGGATCTTTCTTGATCGCCGCGAGAATCACGGGCAAGAGATCGCGTTGCATTTCATAGGAGCCGCCATTTTTCAGAATGTAGTACGTGGCCGCAACGCCTTCGCGATCGACGATCGCGGTCGTGGGCCAGCCGTTGGTCTTGATCAGTTCGCAGAGTCTGGCGGTGCTCGTTTCGTAGAGCTTGTGTAGTTTTTCCTGGTCTGACTTCTTTGTTTGATCTTTGGCGACCACTTCGTGCAACAGATCCTGTTGCTTCGTGGCGATCTTTATCAGTTCTGACTGGAGTTTCTTGTTGAGTGTTGGCGCTGGCGTAACTTTAGCCGGCGGCGAAGGTTCAGGTTTCGCCGCCGGAGTGGCTTCCATGCGCGCAAGCAACTGTTTGATGTCGTCCGGTGTGAGGCACGACTGCGCTTGCGTCGTCACCGAACCACAGATACACACGAATACCGCTACTAAGAAGAACCTCATTACTTCGAAACGATGCTGGCGACAGGCTGAGCGCCACCGACTGCGTCGGTGGGATTTAAGACCGATGCCCGAACCAGTTACCTTGCTGTTGTGCTACTCGGCGCGCCTGCCGCTTTCTTCACGTACTTGTCGTACCACGCCAGATAACGTTCCATGCGATCGCGCTGGTAGCTCGGTCGTTGGATGCCGTGATTCTCGTTTGGGTAGATTATCAATTGTGTGTCGATACCGAGGCTGCGCAGCGCCTGATACATCTGCTGGCTGCCTTGTACCGGCACGTTGAAATCACGTTCGCCACCGAGAAACAGTGTTGGCGTTTGAATACGATCGGCGTGCAGGAACGGATACGAGATCTTCTGGTATGTCGCCCACGCCTGCGGGTTCCACGGCGGCCCAATCTCGTAGTCATACTGAATGATGTACTGATCGGTGCCGTAGAACGCCACGGTGAACGCGGTGCCCGCGCCGCTGGTCGCGCCTTTGAAACGCGTGTCGCTCGCGATCAAGTAGTCAGTCAGAATGCCGCCGTAGCTCCAGCCGCCGACGCCGAGCTTGTCAGGATCGGCAACGCCCATCGAGATGACGTGATCGACACCCGCGAGTAAGTCCTGCACTTCGTAGTTGCCCCAGTCGGCAAAGATCGCGCGTGAAAATTTTTGTCCGCGGCCGGCGCTGCCACGATAATTGACGTTGAGTACTGCGTAACCGTTGGCCGCGAAGAACTGTCGTTCAGAGCTGAACGAGTGTTGGTCTTGTCCGTTTGGACCGCCGTGAATACGCAGCAACAGCGGGACCTTCGTGCCCTTCACGTAATTGACCGGATAAGTCAGCAGCCCGTTAACGACCGTGCCGTCTTTACTCTTGAAGCTGACGTCTTCAGTCGCGCCGAGCTCCAACTCGTTCATCAGCGCGTCGTTCTGGTGCGTGAGCTGGCGCAGTCCGTTCTTTTCCCAAAGGTAAATCTCGCCGGGCTTCGAATCGTCGCCGGAGATCGTGACGGTTTTGCCGCCGGCACTGATCAAATTGCCGACGACGACGGGCGGCGACAGCAAACGTTCCGCGGCGCCACCGGCAAGGTTAGCTCTCATCGGATAAACCGAGCGATCGTCAGTCACGATAAACGTGATCGACTTGCCGTCCTCAGTG
>DASXXL010000262.1:0-2899 GCA_036503085.1 Pyrinomonadaceae bacterium
GTTGAGGCGAACACCATATTCTTTCCAAACGATGGTGATGCCGTTGTTGCCGTTACCGGTCTGAAGCACAGGCACCGGAAACTCACCGCCGGCGAGGAAGCTCGCCTGTTGGCCGTTCATCGCGATCAGGTTTGGTTCCGCCAACTCGCGGAAGGCGCCTTCCGTGCGCAGCAGCCGCAGCATCGCGGCGGTGTTGATTTGGCGATTAAAGAGAAACAAGTTCAGCGCCGGTTGAATGACCTCATGGAGCACAGCGCCCGCCGAATTGGCGTCGACTTTGTCGAGTATGCTTGGTCCACCGCCGCTATTGATGTAACCGGCCGTTCCACCTGGCGGCAGCGTGTCGAACGACGTGCCGTAGTCGCGCAGCTTGTTGCGATTCACTTCCGCAACGCGAACCTCGAGCTGGACCTGAGTCGCATTTGAAACCGGCGACGTCAGCATGTTTACGGTTTTGAAGCCGGCCGCTTCGACCACGCTCTGCACCTGCGCTGCGGTGTTCGCATCCTTCACGCTGCCCGACATCACCACCGAACCATTGGCCTGGCTCAAGCGAATGTCGTCTTTCGGAAACAGCGTGCGGATCTGCGAATCGATCAGTGAAAGATTGGCGCGAACGTAAACATCGAACACGAGGAACTGACCGCCCGTCTGTTCCCACGCGATGAAGTTGACCTGCCCGAACGCCTTGCCATTGACGAGCACCTGGTCCGGCGTGACGAGCACTGCTTCGGCGATGTCCGGGTTCGAAACCGAGAACCGTCCTACCGGCCGATCGAAATTGATGACGCGCGATTGGCCCACGAGAACGTTGACGGCGATCGCGTCTTTGTTCTGCGCGAACGACGCTTTGTAGGAGGTCTCCTGCGCGTGCGAGATGGAGTTAGCAAAGATGGTTATCAACGCCGCCAGCAATAAACTTACCCGGCGCGAAATTGGGGAACGGCTCTGCATGATTCTGTGCTCCTTTGTTTCTTAGCGATCGTCAAAGCGATCAACTTCAAGTAATGGATTGGTGATGAGTGATCTATGGAAAGTCGACGCTGCGCTTCTTCGCGCCTTCGATCATTTCCACTGACGCACGCGGTGTAGGTTGAGGAGCTGGGGCCGCTGCTGGTTTCGTCACTGCCGGCGCCGCCGATCGACGTACAACTGGTTTAGTTTCCTGTTTCGGTTGTTCGCTTTTCAGGGCACCGGGTTCCGGAGTTGTTTTCGCGGCGTCGCCGGTCAACAGGGTGCGTTTGTTGACGCCCTGCGTCTGCTCGTCGCCCTGGTCGATCTGATTGCGCATGACCAGTTGCAACTTGCCTTCGTTCGCCGCCAACGCGAGCTTCTCAGCCTGCTCCGGTGTGACCTGAAGAGTGACGGCCTTGACGCTGTTCGCTTCGCGCTCGTCTTTCGGCTTATCGATGTTCTGACCGTTGGCCAAAACCTTGATGTTCTGCAAAACGATCTTCGAGACCGGGTCCTGCATGCCGGAACCTTCGCGCGGATCGATAACGACAACGACATCGACCAGCGTGCCTGGCTGAATAAAACCGGAGATGCCGGCCGCGTCGTCAACCTTGACTGTCATCGCGCGATAACCTTCGGGAATCACAGCCGAGAGACCGGCCGCGGTTCCTTCAGGCGCTAGTCTCGATTCGGTGACCGGCTCGCGTGCGGCAATGTTCATCACCGCAACGCGGCCCGCCAACTTTTCCGGCGCCTCGAAAGCTCCGTCAGGAGTTGATTCCGTGGGAAACTGGACCACCATCAATTGCTCGGCAATGATCTTGCTGCCGATCGGGATCGAGACCTTCGCTACAACCACCTTTTTCAGGTTCTTCGCGTAGGCTTGCGCGCTCGACAAATACTTGCTGACTGAAACGGCAGCGAGCACTCCGAAAATGAGTGCCCCTACCAGGACTATGAAGAAACGTTTGTTTCGCATGGGAATCAACTCTCCGTTCTGCCAGGTTTAGGCCTGGTCGTTGGCCGCTTTTCTAAGGGTGAAAGATCGCGATTGCGATGATGGCGCCGATGGTGATCGCCGCGCCGTAGGGAATGGTTAGACGACGATCAGCAGGAACGCTGAACTTGGGCATCTGCCACCCGGGCAGTAAGCCGACGAGAATCTGAAGCACGCGATGCATCGTGGTAGCAAAGACTCCCGATCGGACCACCGACATGAGAGCCAGCACACCACCCGTTAGCACCACGGTGATAAAAGTCGGAAGCACAAGATGAGCACCGATCACAGATCCGATCGCGGCGAAGAGTTTGACGTCGCCCGCGCCCATTGCTCCGAAAACGTGCAGCATGAACATTAAGACAAAAGCAAAAGCACATCCGCCCAGGCTGTTTAGACCACCACTGAGTCCGCCTAGTATCGTGTTAAGTAAAAGTCCGGTTATGAGTGTCGCCAGCACGAATGGATTGGGAATGCGGCGATAGCGCACGTCGTGATAGATGACGAGTGCGGCCAGTGGTACGAGAAAGAATTCGAAAGCTGTGGCGGTTGGGCTAAGCATCTGACGTTGAGCTGGGGTCTGGGAATTCAGCAAAAAGTGGCGGCGCACCTGTGGAGTTGACTTCACTAGGCGCGCCACCCGGCAATGGCAGTTCACTCGACGTGGGAGCGCAGGCGTCTCGCCTGCGATGCACGGAGAGCATCCGTATCGCGGCGTTGCAGGCGAGACGCCTGCGCTCCGGCGTTCACTTTAGATAACCCGCCAGAGTATCGATCCTCGTGCCGATGTTGGCGCCCAACGTTTGGAACGCGAGGACGCACGCCAGCGCTACGAGGGCGGCAGCAACCGCGTACTCAGACAGCTCAAGCCCGGATTCGTCTTTCCAGAATGTTCTGAACATGATCGGTTCCTCCCTGCGAAGGAACTGAAGGCTAGAGCCTTCCGTT
>DASXXL010000263.1:0-3825 GCA_036503085.1 Pyrinomonadaceae bacterium
GCGCGTACGCATGTCGATGTGGCAAGTCGCGACCCACGGTTTACCGTTTGCTTCCCACTCAGCAACCAATGGTTTATCGAAATCGGAGATCGTGTGCAGGACGTCTGAGTTCCAAACCGGTTGTGAGACCACTTGCACGCCCGGCGGCAACGGTCCCTGTGCGCCGCTTCGCAAGAGATAGAAAACTTCGTGCCCTGCCTCGGCGAGGCCTTTAGCAATGAGATCGTGAATCCAAAAACCCGAGCCTGACGGAAACGAGCGCGGATGCCGGCCGCTGCCGACTTCACCGAAGGCAGGGTAGCGATGTTCTGATGAGAGCAGGACGCGCATGATTTATCCGTTGAAGCCGTCGACGCAGGCGAGCCACGAGCCGCTTGGTTGTTGTTGCGCATCGACGTGATGCATGCCGCGTGCGTTCCAGCCGGCGCCGGTTGGTTGCAGCACTGGGCTGGCAGAGCTTTCGACTTCGGTGTAGCTCGTGGTTGTTAGTTCGAGAACGTCGAAAGCGCGGACGCGTGAGCCGTAACGCGGCACACAGTCCTGCGCGAAGCGGATTGGTTTGTCGTTCAGTGTGATGACGCGTCCCGCCGGGCGCGCGCGACGCATGTCGGCACGAACGATCGGGCTGCGCGGATGTTCGCGCCATGATCCAGTTAGTTCTTCGGCGAAGTAAAGACGCAGCGTGTCGTGCTGGTAAGGCGTGGAACAGAGAAACAGCCACCAAAGATCGTTGTAGCGAAAGATCGACGGGTCGGCGCATTGACCTTCGATCAGCTTGGCCTTTAACGACCACCGCGTCGGAAACTCGTCAGCTTCATACAGGCAGACGGCGTTTGCGCCGAGCGTTTCCGGGATCATGTAGATTGCGTTCTGCCATTCGAAAACGTACGGATATGAAAGGTGGAACTCTTCGCGTAAGACGATCTGTTTGTAGGTCCACTCAAGACCGTTCTCACTGGACGCCACTCCGATCTCGCCTATCGGGCGATCGTTACGCAGTACCTCGAAGAACATGAGCCACGGATTAACACGGATCATGAATGGATCGGCGACGAAGGCTGCAGGTAAATCGGTGACACTGGCGGCGGTCAGAACGGGGTTCTGCGTGGCCGGTGAAAGAGCGTAGGGTGAGTTGCCTGTGTAGATGCCGATGGACCACATTGGCTAATGGCGCCCGCCGGAGATGTAATCGCCGCGATCGATCAGCGCGCCGAGTTGTTTCTGGGCGGTAGTGCCGCGCGATCGTAAACCGTCGACGCTCCGCAGGGATCGTGCGATGCGGGTGTCGATGACGTCGCTGATAGCTTGCGCGTTGCCTGTCGACTTGTATTCTGCGATCGCGCGAGTGAGATCTTCGTACAGCGGGTGATAGTAGAGCGCGTCGTGTGGTTGATTTTCGAAAGCGGCGCGTGAAGTGATCGAACGCTCCATTTCCACGCGGCTGCGATAAAAGGTTGCCGCGGCGCTCATTAACTCTCGATACACATTCGCGAAGTCGTCGGCGAGCTGATCGACTCGTCGTTGTTTCGCGCGTACGTGAAAGCGGTTGCCTTTGTAAACCGGCCGCGCGTGTTTGAGCACGCTCCGCTTTACGTCCCGATCCGCAAAGAAATCCTGTGCGACCTTCCCGAGGATATTGAAAACGTCGACGACCGAAAAATCCCTGACTACCTTTCTGGCAACACAAGGCACCCCCATGTTTCTCAAGGCGCTCAACGCGAGCACAGTCTTTGAGAGGGATTTCCCGAGATCAGTTTGCCGGTGGATTTGCTCGGCGACCTCATACCGGAGTCCGGTTGCACACAGCAGTTTTACTTCGAGATGCTTCGCATAGCGCGCGTCCATCTCGTTTGAAATATTCAGCCACCGCAAATTAAACCGCGCCCGCGTCACCGCATCCGTCGCGCGCAACACACGCCGGTACATTTCCGCCAGATAAAACCCACGGTCCTTGTGCTCGGTGCCGTAACCAGATTGCACGTAGTCGAGCATGAAGATCGGCGCCGTGCGCGGCTGGGTCGACTGCGTCGGCAAGTCGAGCATCGCGCCGCTCATATCCATGTTCGACGGGCTGATCGCGCCGTGAATCGTGCGCCAGCGAAACGAGTCGGCTGCGGTGCGCGCGTGATCGTCGACGATACGTAACATCGTCGCCGCGAGATCGGGCAAACCCGAATCAGCCCGCACGACCAACTGACCCGTCTCCGTCGCGATCGAGATAAACATCTCAAACGGCGAACACGCGCCGCGTACGCGCTTCGCGAGCAAGTGGCCCGGACGCAGTTGCGCGCCCGTCCGCACTGCAAGCGCGATCGGCCGCTCACGTCCCGACGGTTCAGTAACAAACTTTCCTTGATCGATGATCGCCAGGATGCGGCTCGCGCCGAGCTCAAACAAATTGTGATCGACCTCGCCAAAGATCGCTTCCGAAAGGCAGTCGTCAAAATGCACGCCGCCGTGGGAGTGAACGAAATCATCTTTGTCGTTGTGGCGAAAGAGAGGAGTGAAGCCGAGGCCTTTGATGTAGAGGTTCGCCTCGCGAAGAAATCCCGCGCGGCCGGCGCCGAGCGCAGGCGTCACACCGTCGCCGCCATAACGATCGGCATAGAGTGTAACGACCTCAGAAGAGGAAATACTTTCGCCGGGAGTCAACGCGCGCAACGAGAGTTTCTCAAGTAGTTGTTCGGCAAACGCGGGCGTGAGTTGGTTCGTACGCGGCACCTCGAAACCAAGCTCGCGGGCGAGCGCGAAGTTACACCAGACGACCGTGCCGGGAACGCGTGTCGCGGGAAACTCGGCAAACGACGCTTCGCCGAGCGCCGCAAACGCGACAGTCTCAGCGAAACGTACCGCACGAGATTTAGGCAGCTTTAAGGTTGAGCTCATCGAATCGCAGGCGGACCAGATCGTGAATGCGCCGCGCGCAGTTCAGGTAGGCTTCCATTCCTTTGCCGATGGGATCGTCGATGTCTGCCTGCACGTCGAGGCAGAACGTTTTGTTGGCAACGGCCGGCAGCATTTTGATTACGGCGTCGCGCTGCCCGCTGGTCATGCAGAAGATCATTTCCGCTTGTTGGGCCAACTCCGCTGTTAAGTTGCGCGCGGCGTGCGGCTCGACGGGAACGTTCAACGATCGCAGCGCGTCCTGAGCTTCGGCCGTCAAAGGCTCGCCGACTCGTGCCGAAACCCCGGCACTCATCGCCCGCGCGTTCACTGTTTTCAAATTCTCAACCGGGATGCGCAAACGGTTGGCGATCTCCGCGTTGGCGATCGCGGCGGCCATCGGCGAACGGCAGGTGTTGCCACTGCAAACAAACAGGAACAGTCGCTCGCGTTTGTTGCGCCACTTCGCGAGGTAACGATCGAGATGGTGCAACGGCGACAGGAAGCCGAGTGCGACGACGATGAATCCGGAACTAATCGTCTGGGCCAGCGTCGGCGCGCTTTGATTATACAGGTAAGCGAGAATAGCGGTCGCGGTAAATCCGGCGAGCATGCTGGAGCCGCAGTGCATCGGCACGCAGAACGTGTTCTCGCGCCGGTCGAGAAAGATCAACGTCGTGCAGACGCAGAGCGCCGCGTAACACAGACCAACCAGCGCCGCGTAGATCGCGGCGGGCGTCAACAGAAAACTCGTCAGCCCAGCGCGAAACTGTAGCATCACGTCGCCCGCGCCGATCAAAGCCATCACGCTCAACGCGAGCACCAGCAACGGCGCAGCGACCATCTGTTCCTCAACAAAGTAGCGCAACGTATTCGCGCGATCATTGTTCTTCGCGAGCCGGCTCATGAATTGAAACTTGTAAAAGTACGCCGCGAGATAAG
>DASXXL010000264.1:0-4612 GCA_036503085.1 Pyrinomonadaceae bacterium
TCTCGTCGTAGCTCAACGCCTCGCGCTTGCCCACTTTCGCAGAAAGATCGTTCGACAACACTTCCGGCTCGAGCGTAAACGAACCAAGCGACACACCATCGCCTGTCAGTTCAGCGATCTGCTCTCCCTCAAACGTCACGCGCACCAGCGCAACCTGCTTCCGCACACTGCTTCTTCCGGGGCGAATCTCAACCGCCGCATCGCTCGCAATAAAACTCCCACTCCAAACGTTGCTCGCGCTCGTTTCCAAATAACCCGCGCGCCGCAAGCAAGCAATAACCTTTTCGCGCGACAACTTCTGTCCCGCCTGCAACACGCGCGGCGCCGCATAAAGTCCCGGCCTGCTCGTCAGATAACCACTCGCCAAACGTGCGTCGATGATTTGTGAGTAATAGTTGTAGGAACTAACCAGCGCGCTGCCGCCCAACGCAATCGCCGCGATAATCACGAGCACCGCGACCCGCATGAGCCGGCGCGAGACGCGCGCCAGCCGCTCGACCGTGCGCGCATCGGGCACAGATGTAACCTCGATTGCCACCGCCACCCTCGCAACCCTTCACTGCTTCCTAATTCCGTGTGCTTTAGTTAAACGGTTAATGCTTGAGGATTTTTTGAAAAGTCGATGAGGGCGCGAATTTCCGGCGCGGCTTCGAGTCCCGCCTCGTAACCAGCGACCATCAATTCCTCGCCGCGGCCCATCTCGTCCCAGCGAATGTGCCCGACCTTCGGCTTGATCACGTAATCACACAACGAGAGTTGATGATGCGACGCGGTCTTCTGGACCACCAGCATCGATTGCAGCACCACGCCAATTACCGAGCTCGTCGAACCGATAAACTTTGCGCCTTCGGCGTTCACGTCGACGGCAATCACGATGTCCGCGCCAAACGATCGCGCCACGGCAGCAGGAATCACGGCGACCAACCCGCCGTCGACCAGTTGGCGTCCCTGTTCGTCCATGACCGGCACGTACCAACCGGGAATCGCACAGCTCGCGCGAATCGCAAACGGCACGTCGCCGTGGCCGCGGAAGATCACCGCCGCGCCTGATTTCAAGTCCGTCGCCACGGCTGCAAACGGCAACGGCAGATCTTCAAAACGAGTGACCGGCAAACGATCGTGTAGATACTGTTCGAGTCGATCGTTGGTTTGCACGCCCATGCGCGAAACTGTCATGCGTCCCACGTCGCGCCAACGCATCTTTCGCCCAAGCTCGGCGATCTGGTCCAACGGAATTCCGGCCGCAAACGCGCCACCGACGAGCGAGCCCGCCGAAGTTCCGGCCACGTAATCGATCGGAATGTCGTTTTCGACGAGAGCGCGCAGCACGCCGACGTGCGCCATGCCGCGCGCCGCGCCGCCGGAAAGCGCAATGCCCACAGTTGGTCTATCGGAGGAGGTCACGAATTACACCGGATTCAAGGTCACAATTTCAGCCCGGTCGCGAAGCATATCGAGAAACGCATCCGTGTCTGATTCGATCTTCGCTTCCATCAGCGTTTTTTCGATCTCGTCGCGCGCCTGTTCGAGCGGCGGCACGATGCGGCCCGGATTGCGCGCGCGGAAGCGCGGCACGTAAGCGTCGCGATAGTAATCGGCAATCTCCTGCGGACTGATCACTACAAAATTACGAAAGCGGAAATCGAGATACTTTTCCATTCTCAAACGCTGGTCGATGATCTCGTCGAGTTTTTCACTGGTCAATCCGACTCGTTGCAACCGCTCGCGAAACACCGGCTCCGAAGCAAAGTGGCGCGCCAGTTCAGCACGCGCATCCGCGATCTCCTTGGGCGTCGGTACGATCGTCGGTAACTTCTCGGCTTCCTGAAGTATCAACCGCTGATCGATCAGCAAACGCAGCGCGCGATTCAATTCTTCCGAGCGCGGATTGTCGAGCGGCGTGTCCGGTTGCAGCGCCAACTGCCACATCAAATCCGAATACGTGATCAACTCCGTCCGGACGCCACCGTTCACCGTCGCCACCATCTTGTCGACGACCTGCTGCGCGCGCACCGCGCCCGCGAGGCCAAGCGCAAACACAAGAATCAAAGTTCTAACTACCAGTTTCATCTTAGAAGGTCTGCGTAATCCTGAAACTCAAGTTGCCCTGATGCAGCCGAAACACAGCCGGCGTACCGTCAAACGTAATCCCGTTTGGACCACGCTGCGGAATCAGAAACTCCGGCGGATTCAACAGCCAGCCGTAATCCACGGCCAACGCGCCGCCAAACGGCGTCTGCACGCGAAACCCGAGCCCGACGGTGTTGGACCAATGCGCGCGCAAGTTCGCCGCATTGATCGCCGCGATGATGTCGCCCGGCGGCGTCACCGTCTCGTCGTGCTTATGAAATAGATCGCCGACGCGGCGAAAAACGTTGCCGCCGTCGTAAAACGGCACGATCTGAAAAGAGCGCGTCCACGGAATGCGTGCTTCGAGGTTCACGATCGCGAGCGCATTCCCGCCCACCGGCACCGTGAACGGATTCAGAAAGACGAGGTTCTTATTCGAATCCCGAAACTGACCTTGAGGTATCACGACCTGCCGCGGGCCCGCTTCTTCGAAACTAAAACCACGCAACGTCGTCGAACCACCGGAGAAGAAACGTTCGCTGATCGGCAACGTGCGATCGATCTCGTCGATCGTACCGTTGCCGTCGCGATCGATCGGGTTGAAAAGGTTTGCGAGACCGAGCGTAAAGTTACCGGCAAACGTCGTGTCACGCAGCGCGTTGACTTTGTAGTACGTGCGGTACGTCGCCTGAAAACGATTGAACGAGATGTTGCCGCCGAGCTGTCGCAGCGCCACCGCATAATCGACACTGAGAAAACTGCCGCGCGTCGCATCGAGTTGGTTGTAACGGCAGATTTCGCCCGGCTTGCCCGGCTGCTCGTCTTCGTCTGCAAAACTGCGCGCGAGCAAACCCTTCTCGCAACGCTCGCGCGTGTCGCGCACGAACGAAGCGCCGATGCGCGCCAGACGCACCTTGCGATCGGGTTCGAGAATCGGCCTGACGACCAGACTCTCGAGGTTGTAGAGACGCACGTCTTCATAACTGAGCCGGCCGAAGACGATGCTGCGCGTTTTGCGATCGAGAATGCGTTGTGTTTCGACGGCCGCGGTGAAGCGATTGATCGTGGGCTCGTTCACGCGCGCGCCGAAGATATCGATCGCATTACCTTTTTCATCGAGCCGTTGCACGATGCCCATCGTGCCGCGATCGATCGCCGAACGGAAGAAACGCGTGATCGTCGAATCGCGTTGATACTCGACTGAAGCCGCGAGCGGCGCAAACTGCGTCTTGTTGTAACGAACGAAACGCGGATCGAGATACTCGAGCCGCACACGCTGCTGCAAACGGCTCGCGCGCAAACGCATCGCGCCCTGCCGCAGCTTGTTCATCAAGTTCACGTTGCTGATTTCAAACAAACCGAGCGCGCCCGCGTCAGTCGAGGCGCCACCGCCGTAGTCCATCACGTTTGGCGGTTTCTCTTCGACGTCGATGATCACGTCTCTGCGTTTGTAACCACCGGAAGTGTCGCCCGCGGGCTCCGTGCGAATAATGACCTGGCGATACGCGTCCGTCAGATAAAGCTCTCGCTCGGCGTCGGAAATGCGGTCTGCGCGCAACACGTCGCCTTCCTTGAAAGGAAGCGCGCGCCGGATAGCCGCGCGTTTCGTTTGCCGTGCCTTGCGGTCGCCGGTCACGCCGTTGACGAGAATTTGGTTGATGAGAGTTTTGTCGCCTTCGCTCGTGATCGAATAGATCAGCCGCACGTGTTCTTCATTTTCTGTGGCCGGCAGCTCGACGATCGAATAATCCACGCGCGCGTTGACGTAGCCCTCGCGCGAGTAAAGTCCGGCGATTCTGTCCGCGTCGGTACGCGCCTGCGATCTCGAATACGGCCCGCCGACGACGGTCGTGAGCTGCTGACGAATTCGGTCTTCGGTGTAGATTTGATTTCCCTTCACGTCGACGCCGGTAATGCGCGTCAGCGGACCTTCCGTCACCTGAAACGTAATGATTAAGTTGTCGCCGTTGATCGACACGCCCTGTAGCACCTGGGCACTTGCTTTTCGATAACCGAGATCGCGCATGAACGCTTCGACCGTGCGACGGTCCTGTTCGAGCAGCGTCAGGCTCGTGTAACCGCGGCCGTAGCCGAGCCACGGAATCAAACCAATCGGGTTCGCTTTCTGACTCTTCAGGTTTGCGGAGATGTCGTCGTAAGTGAGCTTGTTGGTGCCCGTGATGCGAATGTCCGTCAGACGAAAACGGCGGCCTCGCTCGACGTCGTAATCGATATCGATCGTGTGGCCCGTCAGCGTAGTAGGATTCAGGTTCTGACAAGTTTCCTCCGTGCCGTTTGGTCCCATGTCGGCCGGCGGGTTGTCGACACGGCAGGTGTTCGTGACGTCAGCAAAAAAGTAACCGTCTTCCTGAAGCTTGTTGCGAATGCGGCGCGCGCCCTCAACTATCGCCGAGTAATCGATGTTGCCCTCGCGCTTGACCGGCAGCAGATCGTGCTGCGTCTTGTCGCTCATCTCGTAGTTCTTGACCGTTACAGTGACTTTCGGCCCAACAGCCCCCTTGAGCAGGATCCGCACCGTGTT
>DASXXL010000265.1:0-4404 GCA_036503085.1 Pyrinomonadaceae bacterium
GAGGCGTAGCGCGTAGAGCCTCAACGCCTGATGAGATAGCAGCGCGCAAGCTGCGTCCTGATGGAAGTTCTGAACTTCGTCGGCGCACAGCACGCCTGACAAATGGTTCATCCGCCAGCGCGCTTCGTGCAGAGTCAACAATGCTTCAAACAGTTCGGCGAAATTGTTTTCGTTCGCCTGTTCGAGCTTCACGTGACCCATGTTGGCCAGCTTGCGCCGGTAGTAATTCAGGTTGTGTTGGAGCTGGCGCGGCAGGCTGGTAATGAAATCGTCCGCACAAGCCGGCAAACAGAGAACCGGACAAGCATCCTGCTCCTCAACGTACTCAGAAACGTCCGGACATGTGCTTGTCGTCAGCAGCGGTGAGTCGTGGCGCAGGTTCTCAAAATCGATCTCATCCCACGTGCGGTTCCGGCAAAGATATTTGAAGACTACGGACGTGCACTTGGGATCTTCCGCGAGTATGTCCATGTAATCCGTGTTGCCCGTGCCCACTAAACGTAAGCGAGAATCGGCGTCGACAAACAACGGCGCGATACCAACCACGCGCTCCTCGTCCAGCAACACCACAACGCGCAAACGATCGACACCGAAATGTTTCCACCACGGAATGAGCCAATCAGGAGATTGAAACGGCGTCACCGCCGGCAAGCTTCGCCAGAGCGCGAGCCAGTCGGCGCGGATGGAGTCCAACTCGTCCAACGATTCGATCTCGCGTATTGCCAGTGCACACATCTTTGATCTGCGCGTTTTAGGCGGCGCGCGCGCTTGCCCGGTTTACTGTCGCACGCAGACGCTCGTACATCTCGAAATAACGTTGGACCATCCGTTCCGCGGGAAAGCGCGTTCGCGCAGCTTCGATACAAACGTTTGCGTCGAGCGAATCGACAGCGTGAATCGCTTCGGCCATTTCGCGTTCGTCTTTGACGAGAAAACCGGTGCGTCCATGCTCGACGATCTCCGGCAGCGCGCCCGAAGGAAACGCGATCACGGGCGTGCCGCAAGAGAGCGCTTCCATCGCCACGAGTGAGCTCGTTTCCGGCGCGAGGCTCGGCACGAGCAGACAGCGCGCTGCTGACAGCAGTCGCCGCTTACGCGCCACGCCGACCGGCCCGATAAATCTGATCGCGCCTTTGCATCGCGGCGCGATCTCTTTGTCGAAATATTCGTGATGAGTTGGGAAGTTGAAAATCTGGCCGCCGAGTAAGAGCGGTGTTCGCGCCAGCTCCGCCGCGGTAATGGCTAAGTGAAATCCCTTCTCCGGGCAGATGCGTCCGAGCACGAGACAAAAATTGCGCCTTGCGTGTGGCGTTCGTTGTTCGGTGAACGCGACGCCGTTTTCGATCTCCGGAAGAAGCTGCGAGTTGGGTAGACACGAACGGCGCTGCGATTGCGACACGCAATGAAGAAACGTTTTCGGCCGTCTCAAAGAAAAGATCTCGGGCGGGTAATACGAGGGCGGTAGATGTAACGTCGCGACCACCGGCACGTCCTCCGCCGGCATATATTTCAAAAAGTTGAGACCGTGCATGTGCACCACATCGACCGGAAACTCGCGGAGCACTTGTTTGATCGCTGCGCGTTGTTGCGCGTCAGTGGATTCAAGTGTTTCCGCCAGAGAAGAACCGTGGACGCGAATCGGGAAAAGAGTGCCGCACGTCTTCGAACCTTCACACGCAATGACGAGCGATTGATGATCCGCGCGCATCAACGCGGCATCGAGAGCTGTCAGAATCTGTTCCGCTCCGCCGACCGCGTCCGGTCCTACCGGCGCCAACGGATACGCCACACTCAAAATCGTGAGCGCCATAAACTCCCTTTCCTGACGCGCTCTACGTTTATAAGTGAACCTACCCGATTCTTCTGTACGCCGGAGTGCAGACGCGTCAACGCGGCCAGAAGGCGAATGCGACGGCCGCGATTAACAGGGCGTAGGAGACGAGGTTGTTCCAGCGCAGTTGCTCGTGGAAAACAATGAACGCGAATACGGTGAAGACGATCAGCGTGATGCATTCCTGCATGATTTTTAGTTGCGTCACGCTGAAGTAATTCGCGCCGATACGATTCGCCGGCACCTGGAAAACATATTCGAAGAACGCGATGGCCCAGCTCGCTACAATCGCCAGCCAAAGCGAAGAGTGTTTGTATTTGAGATGGCCATACCAAGCCACCGTCATGAAAGTATTTGAGATGAATAAGAGCCCAACCGTTTTCACGTTTCCGCGTCGCCTTTCTGTCTGTCAGCCCTTCGGGCCTGAACCATCTGGTTTTTTATACCAGTGGCAGCGCGCTTCGCGCTCGCCACTGGCTACCTTATTGCCGCGCCTCCGGCGCTCACGCGTATCGCTGCATCCTTCGATGCACCCGCTTATCGGCGCGCCTCCGGCGCTCCCGCCTGCACACTGGTTTGTTGCTGCGTTTCCATGTATTTTTAGCACCCGATGAGACACTTGACTATGCCCGAGCTCGAAGCGGCGTTGGACCACCTGCGCGATGCGCCCAGGGATGAGGGCGTCGTGCAACTGATCGTGCGCCGGCCGCGAGTCGATGAGCGTGAGGTGCTCGAAGAAGCCGAGCTCGATCCGGTCAAGGGTTTGATTGGCGATAGCTGGTGCTCTCGCGGTAGTTCAAAAACTGCCGACGGCGGTCCGCATCCCGAGATGCAGATCAACATCATCAACGCGCGTGTCGCCGCACTCGTCGCCCAAGACAAAGTACGCTGGAAACTCGCCGGCGACCAACTCTACATCGACATGGATCTCAGTAAACAAAACCTGCCCGCGGGAACACGACTCGAGATCGGTTCGGCAGTTTTGGAAGTGAGCCCGTTGCCACACACCGGCTGCCACAAATTCCTTTCGCGTTTTGGAGTAGAGGCGATGATGTTTGTGAACTCAGCGGTAGGTAAAGAACTGTGCCTGCGCGGTATAAATGCAAAAGTGGTCCAAGCCGGAATCGTCCGGCTCGGATCCACTGCGAAGAAGATTAACTTCACACCTGAGCTGCCTTACGCCGCCCGTTGATGACCGCTCATTGACGCCGCGCCGCGTCGCGCCGGACGCGCTTCGGCGTCGAGGCGATGGAGTTTGTGAATTCAGAACTCGGTAGAGAACTGTGCTTGCGCGGTATCAATGCGAAGGTGGTCCAAGCCGGTGTGGTCCGGCTTGGATCCACTGCGAAGAAGCTTTAAGCGCGCCTCACGCAGCCCGCTGCCGCATGTGCCGTCCTTCGGCAAACTCCTCGATCACCTTCTTATAAAACGCCGGTATGTCCGCCGGCTTGCGGCTCGTAACGAGACCGTGGTCAACGACAACGTCGCGATCGACCCAGTGCGCGCCGGCATTGATCAAATCTGATTTCAACGAGGGCCACGACGTAATCGTCTTGCCCTTGATCCAGTTCGTCTCGATCAACAGCCACGGCGCATGACAGATCGCCGCGAGCGGTTTACCCGTCGCGATAAAACCGTCTACAAACTCGACCGCCCGCGTCATCATCCGTAACTGGTCGGGATTACGCACCCCGCCCGGCAACAACAGCGCGTCATAATCGTCAGAGCGCGCCAGATTCAACGGCATATCGACCGGAAACGAGTCTGCTTTCTCGTCGTGATTCCATCCCTGCACTTCGCCCTCGGCCGGCGAAACGATCTGAATCTCGGCGCCCGCTGCCTCCAACGCTTCCTTCGGACCCGTTAACTCCACCTGCTCGAAACCATCGGCCACTAAAATTGCGATTTTCTTACCCGTTAAAGAATTCCCCATGAGTGCCCTCCGTGCTCGCAAAACTTCTCGAATGAAGCCGATAGCAACAAAGGTGCCGCCGAATTTACGGAAGGAGAGCAACTGAAGCACATGCAAAACGTAACGAACAGGGACACCAGTGTTCGTCCGCGTACCTTACGTGAGGCGCAAGGTCAAACCACTTTTCGCTTCCAACGCCCACGCCGAAACACGAGGCCACTCACCACCGCGAGCGTCGAAAACGCAATCGTAATGGCGATGAACACACCGCGCGGGCCGAGTCCAAACACCACGCTCAGCGCGTACGCAAGTGGAATCTCCCACAGCCAGAAGACGAAAAGATTGATGATCGTCGGCGTCCACGTATCGCCAGCGCCGTTGAACGACTGTCCGATCACCATGCCGTACGCGTAAAACAAAAAGCCATACGCCACGATGCGCAAACAATCGACGCCGTACTGCGTCACCTTCGGATCGTCCGTGAAAAACCAGATGATCTGCGGCGCAAAGAAGATAAACAAAATGCCGACGATGCCGAGAAAGATCATGTTGTAGAACCCGGCCTTCCACACGGCGCGCTCGCCGCGATCCGGGTCTCCCGCGCCGAGCGTCTGTCCAACCATCGTCGCCGCCGCGTTGGCCATGCCCCACGACGGCAACA
>DASXXL010000266.1:0-7550 GCA_036503085.1 Pyrinomonadaceae bacterium
GTGAGCTCCGCGCGGAGCGGGATTGACCTCCCAGCGCAGGCCGTAGGTGAGAGTCAGATGTTGACTGGTGCGCCAAGTGTCCTGGGCAAAAGCGGAGAAGTTTACAAACCGCGGCTCCGCATCCCGGTTCGCCATTACTCCGAGTAGCGACGCGCTCGCATTTCGCACCGCATTAGCGTTACTGAACGTAGCTTGTTGAAAATAGCGACTCAAACTAAAGAGCGGACTGAGCCGCCGATAATCGAAACCGAATTTCAGTTGGTGCTGTGCGAGCAAAACGGAGAACGTATCGACGAGGTTCCATTGCCGTTGGACACTCGCGGTGCTGCTGCCCACGCGCAACTCCGGCCGCCCGCCAAACGAGAGCGTGAAGGTCACCTGCGAGTCTTTCGGTGAAGCGAACGAAGGAAACAGCGCCGAGTCCGGCACCGGCACGGCGCCGCCAAAATCGTCGAGCGCCAGAAACGCGCCCGCCTTGTTCTCGCTGTAGTTGATCCGCAGATCATTATTCGCGGACGGCGTTGGAGAGTACGTGCTACCGAAGGTGATGGTGCGAGTCTTAAAAGCGACCGTGCGCGGACTGCTCAACTGAGTTTGCGCGCGAGACCTTGTTTCCGAGGGCGCGTAGTTATAACGACCAAACAGTGCCAGCTTGGAAGTCAACGTTTGATCGATGCGTATGCTGGTCGCGTTGAGCGTGGCCGGGATTGAGTAACCCGCTGAGAATTGGGCCAATCCGTTTCCCAAGTCGTTTCCATTCGGCACGGGGAAGGCATTGAGATAAGGTTGAATTCGCGGTAACGCAGTTTGCCGCAAGTTGATTGACGGGACCTCGGCATTTGAGATCACCTGCGGCTGCCGCAAACGCAATCCCTCATAACTGAAGAAGAAGAACGATCGATTACGGCCGTTGTACCAGGGCTGGCGGCCGCCTTCGCCGAAGCGCGGCAAAAGAATCGGGCCATGGAAGACTCCGCCGAAATCGTTCTGCCGTAAAGGCGGTTTGGCGAGACGATTCCGATTCGTGAACCAATCGTTGGCGTCGAACACATCGTTCCGCACGTAATCAAAAAGAGCGCCGTGAAAATCGTTCGTTCCGGAACGCGTGACGATCGAGACCTGCGCGCCCGGACTGCGGCCAAACTCGGCGGCGTAACTGGAAGTCAGCACCTTGAACTCTTCCAGCGCGTCGACCGAGACGAGATTGTTAGTGCCACCAAACACCGTGAGACCCGGCAACGTGCCCGCCAGCGTCTGCCCCTGATTCTGACTGCCGGACATCGCTGTGTTCGCGCTGACGCCATCAACTGTGAAGTAGTTCGTGTCCGCGCGCTGCCCGTTCACGCTGAACTGGCCCAGGTCGTTGCTGCCCACTCTCGTCTGGACCACTCCCGGAGTGAGCGTCATCAATGATTGAAAGCTCCTGCCGTTCAGCGGCAGGTTGGCGACGAACTGTCGATCGACTACGGTCGCAACTTCGGCTGATTCATTGATGAGAGAGGCTCCCTCGAGAACCTCCACTGACTGGCTAATCTCACCTACAACGAGCGTGATTCGCAGTGTCACCTGGTCGTTGACGTTCAAGGTGATGTTCTTCACTTCAACCGGCGCGAATCCCGTCCGCGTGGCCGTGAGTGAATACTGGCCCGGCGCCAGCGACGGGAAAACGAAGCGGCCTTCGTTGTTACTCGTCATCAAGCGTTGTGAACCCTGGGCTACGTTGACCAGCGCGATATTAGCGCCGGCAACGATCGCGCCCCTTTGATCCTCAACCGTGCCACTGAGCGTCGCCGTCGAGGACTGCGCCAACGCGATTACGGGAAAACAGAGAACAGCAATCAAAACAAGCAAACTTCCGGATCTGGACATTTAGTCTCCTGGGGACCACAAACGCTTCCGCCGCGCGTCCGCGATCTTGCAAGCAACGCGTCTACTGCGACGGAGCGTTGTCAGTGAAGATTCAGTACTCTTCGTCTCTACTCCCACTTGCGAGATAAAGAGCGACAGCTATTCAAATCAAAACAACAGAAAAGGCAGTCGCCTATTTCTCAGCGACTGCCTGACGAATTTTTTCCGCAAGAGTTAACGAGGTAGCAAGTTCACTACGAAATCGTGTGCTTTTCACACCGTCGTTGCTCGCCGTCGCGGAGGAGGCGGCGAATGAGGAACGCACCGACTGATCGATTATGACGATGAGGCGATGTAAGCGGTCGATCTCGGTTAGGAGAGCCGCGTTGGTTGAGATCTCAACGCGTTCTGCTTCCGGCTTGCCGCTTTCATTAGGAAAGAGAATTTGTCGAAGCTCTCCATCCAGAGTTGATAACTCTCGCTGGAGAGCTTCGGCGTGGTTGCGAACCAAACTAACCCATTTGGCCCGCGCGCTGGGGGTGAACTGGTCCAACTGGGCAGCCGAGAATCGCGACCCGAGTTGCTTGAGCTCCAGTGAATGAGCGACGGCGCGTTGCGAGCGGCTAATCACTCGCGCGGCGAACTCGCGCACGAGCTGATCGCGGTATTGCTCCGTTTGGCCGGCGCCTTCATGTGCAGCGAAGTAGCGACTCAGCTCCGAGTAGAGCGGAATGGATTGGTCCGTGCCACCGAAATCTCTAACGATCACTCTTCCCGATTCTTTGGTCCTACGCGCCAGCAGTTCGCTCGTGGTGTCTAGCTGAATCCTGACTCGTGACGGATCGCTTACGACGCGCGTCAACTCGCGAACGATTTCATTCCGCGTCTCGTCGTTATCTACCACCCCGCGAACCTCGAGTACTCCCGCCGGAGTTTTGATGAGACTCAATTGATCGCCGACTCTCGTCCTGAACTGGTCCAACGCATAAGCGACATCGACCTCCAGCTCCGCGACCGCCGCAGTCGAAGGAGACGTCTTCGACGCCGACACCACATGCTTCGCGCCCGTCGTCCTCGCCGCGTCTGACTTGGAAACAAACTCCGCGTCCGGCTCGAACACTGCCGGACTTACCAGATCGAGTCGCGGCTGCTCCCAGACAACTTCGACGAAGTTGTAATCGTAAGTTTCACGACCGTCCGTGATTACCACCGTTTGCGCAATCGGATGCAGATCGGATTTTCGCAATGTCAGAACCGCTCGTAATAATCCGTCACCGCGCGTCTGCTCCGCGTCGTAAGCGACAACATACGCATCAGCAGTCTCTGTCACGCGTGCAGCCTCCGGCCGGCCGAGAAAAGCGCTGAATACGATTGCCGACGGATCCAACTGCCACAGTTCCGACTCACGAATCGCCTTTGCCGGATCCTGAATACCTGTTTCGATTCTCTGATCGCTGCCACGGCGATAGATCCGGCGTAACGCCTTTCCATTCGCCGGTTTCTCCTCGGACCAAACTCCCGTCGCCAATTGTCCCTTGCCGTCATAAACACGACGAACACTCAGACCACGTCCTTCATCACGCCAGACGTCGATCCGTTTCTTATCGATCACTACGCCATCACTTCGCCGGCGTTGCTCCAACTCCATGACTCGATGCAGCGCCACGTTCGTCGGAAGCGGTAACGACTCCTGCGCGCTCGCGCGTCCGAGCAGGTCTGTCGTTGTGATACTCGGATTATTTTCCTGCCGGAACGTCAGCAGGATTCCGATCAAGACCAACGAGACAACGGCCGTGATGAATCCAGGATGAAGCCAGAATGAGCGCAGGAAGTTCAGCCCGCTCAACAAGCCTGACAATCTCGATTTGGGCCAAGACTCCGCTTTCAAAAAGTTCGTCTCAGTGCTACCTACCGAACGAACCACTGCCAGAGGCGCAGCCGGAACCAGCATCAGCGGTTGAGATTCGTCCAAGAAGTTCGGCTCTTCATACATCACCTCGACCATAGGCCACGGATGACCGTAGTGAAAACTGACCTCCAGGCTGCGGTTCTCGCTCAGGCGAAGCTGCCGATATTGGATCGGTTCGCCGTGCGGCGGCGGCTCAATCGCCATCACGAGTAGCCGCGCCCGCTCCTCACTCAACACTTCCACAAAGTTCAGTTCTTCGGCGATCGTCACGTCCAGGCGCAAACGACTGACAGGCGAGCTAACGGATTGCGAACCGAGCACGTGTCCATTCACCGAAACACAAAGCTCACGCGGATAATGCTCAAACAACTCCGTGGCTCGGCGACGACACTGAGTCAGCACTGGTCCACTGATCTTCTCTTCTTCCGTCTTTCCCCGCCGGCGCGATGGGGCCGCACTACCGCTGCCGCCTGAGTCTCGCGGTCCCCTAGTCCCATCGCGCCAGTCGTTATTCGGTCCAAGCGTGTCGGCGGGATGTCTTTCCGCCAATAGCGGCAGACCGAGTCGAAGGTTTACTTGATCGAGGCAAAACGGACAACTCACAATGTGTGCGAGCGTGAAGCTGTCGGCCGTGCTGATAAGACTCTGCGCATACAAATGGCTCAGCGCCTCCCGGTTCAGACATTCGCCCTGACAGGAATCGAAGATTGCATTGCGCAGCTCGAGCAACAGCCTGTCCGCCGAGCACACACCATTTGTCGCCGTCGAATTATTTATCAGCGAGTGCTGAATAATCTTCAGCGCCTGCGGGTTTTCCAGAAACAAGCGCGCTTCGTTACGCGCGAAGGTCAGTTGCTGCCGCACTGCCTGAAACGTCCCGCGCAGAACCTGCGCGATTTCGCTCAGGTGATAACCGTGAAAATAACGCAGGATCAAAACGCTGCCGGCGCGCGACGACTGCTTGCGCAGACACGCGTACTGACAGACGCGGCGCAACTGATCTTGCGTGTGAAAGATCGTGTAGGGGTCCGTCGCTTCCAGCGCGGCCTCGGCGCCGCTGTAGTCAACGATTGATTGTGTTTGGTTATGACTGCGACCGGCCAAGCGCACTTGCGAAACATGAATGTTGCGCAACGTCGTGTAGAGATAGGCCGGAATGTTCTGCACCGCCGAGAGGTCCGTGTGCGCCATCGCAAACTGAGCGAAGACTTCCTGGACGAGATCTTCCGCGCGTTCACGATCGCGGTTAGTCATCTGCAGGGCCCACCTTCTGAGCCAGTCGTAATGCTCGATAAAGGCGGCTTCGTGAGATTTGAAAATCTCTTCGTTGAACGCAGGTTTTGATGACATGGCGGTGAAGCGAACTAAAGTGTTCGGAGTTTATGTCGTTAAAATCGCGGTTGGTGTGAGGCGCGAGTTTTCACAAAACGCGACAAATAAGTACTGCTAAAAATTTTTTAGACTTGAACCGCGCTCTCAACCGCGAGTGAGTAATCGTTGCGCCCGTTTGCGGTGTGGTCTGCGTTTTCCCTAAGTAAACAGTGGCTGCACACGCGCAGCGTGCTGCCGGCCACTCTTACCGCGTGAATCTTATTTCGCTTCACGTAGTTATAGACGGTGCGCCGATCGACGTCGACAATCTTCGCCGCGCCGGCCACTCTCACGACCTTTACATACTCGCCACAACGAGGACACCAGACTTTGTCCCCGAGAACTAAAGCAGGTTGCGTCATACTCTTATTCTCCCGCCGGACGACACCGCAAGATCAGATAGCTATCGACCATGCGGCACGTCCGGTTGACCCCTTCTCAGACGGCTTTCAGCTCCCAACTGAGAGTATCGCCATAATAGCGGTACTCGCAATTGCGCACAAGGCAATAGTTAGATCTCCATCATTCCGCCCAAGTGAATGAACGGCCGTTGGGGCAATGTTTATAGTGATATTCGTGAGGGGGAATGCGTGCGCACAATATCCCACGAACCACCGCCTGTCAACAGGCGCGATGTTTCACGTGGGACCATCAAGCGCGCGTCATTCAGCGTCCGCGGCCGTAAAGCTCCTCAAGCTTGCGCCACGTCTTGATCTTCGTTAACGAACATGCGGGCGCATAACCGAGCCGTTCCGCTTTGATCGCGAGACCCGCATAGCTCAAGGTGGTTCGCGTATCGCACTTTAGGTGAACCAATGTTTTCGGCAGGCATTGATCTCGCCCCACGCGCAGCAGACGCATGTGTTTGATGAAGTCCTGATCCGGAAACAGCAACTCCGCGGCGAAGATCTCCGCGCCGACTTCCACTTCCCTGCTCAAGTTAGACTGATCGCAGTAATAGACGCCGAGGTCCCGGTCGCGAAAGAAGTGTTTCAACTCGTGAGCCATGGTAAAGACCATCGGGTCCTGCGGCAGTCCGCTGGCGAGCATCACCGTCGTACCAAGATGATCGTTAATAAAGGCGCCGCGCAGATGCCGCAGACGATAGGGCCACGAGTCGATCACGATGCCGTGACGATCGTAGATACGACGCAGATCGCTCGCGAGCACGCGCGGCGAGCACAAGCCGTTTTCGGCCCGGACCTGCCGCGCCAGCAGTTTGAGCTCTTCGTAATAAGCCTGCCGGTTCATCTCTGCTTACTTCCTTTCCGGCCAGGCTTCGGGCGAGCCCTGCCCTCATAGATCGCGCGGGCGCGACGAAACTCCGCATACTTCCGCAGTTCTTCCAGATCGGAGGGATGCAACTGCCGCGCGGTGCGCAACAGCGCTTTTAGATTTTCGTCTTCCTCTTCGTCAAATAATTCATGCGGCAGGAACGACATGATCGACACGCCGAAAAAACGCGCGACGCGTTCTACGTCTTTAAGACTCGGTCGATACGTGCCTGTTTCCCAACGCGAGATCGTGTTGGGCGCGACTTTCAAACGAATGGCGAGCGCTTCCTGTGACAGTCCCTCACCGTTGTTGTAACTAACGCGCAGCTCTCTGATTCTCGCTGCGACATGGTCCAGCAGATCCATTTTCTTCACTCTTTCTCATCCTGAATGAGGACGACATTTAACTAATATCGTTGACAAGGTTGTGAGGCGCGCGTATTATACGCGAGCGGCAAATTAATTCAATGGTATCGAGCGATACCGAAGTTCTCAGCCCAGACTAAAACGATTTTTAAGCGAGTGACCTCACATGAATGGTAATTTTTTTCGTAAGCGAGTTTTCCTCGCGTCGATCTCTACTGGTCACACTTCATACATTCTGGCGGAAGTGGAATCGAGTCGCGGTGGCGAATACAAGTGGGGCCACTGCATGCTGACGATTGGCGACTGTCGTCGTCGCATTCAACTCGAATTCTTCCTCGGCACCGTGCGTGCGCGGCGTGAGAGTCTGAAGAAGTTGGACCTGTTACTGAAAGTGCTCGGCTCGTTTCGCAACGCACTGCTCGCGGAAGCTCAGCTCATCACCGAGTACGAGCGCACGGCGAAACGTGGCAGTACAAAAAAGCTCAAGACCAAAGCGCAGTGAACCTCAACTCCCCCTCTCTGGCATCTCGTTTGCGCTAAGTTCCTGTTGAGTTAATTAGTGATCTGGAACAGAACAGAAGCGAAGGGCGGGAGTCTGTCATATGCTCGACCAGCAAGTGGACGATCAACAGGTTGACGATAAGGGAACGGATCAGGAACAGGCCAAACAAATTCTCGCGGCGCTTCGTGATCGCGGTTTCGACGGCGATAACGAAAAACTGGCAACGGCACTCGGGCGTTCGATCGAACAAGTTGCCGCCTTCATTGACGGCAGCGAAGTC
>DASXXL010000267.1:0-9165 GCA_036503085.1 Pyrinomonadaceae bacterium
TTCGCGCCGCCCGACTGCGCGAGGATCTGAATCCGGCACGCCCGCTCCAACAAGAACATCGACAAGAACGCATCCGCCACACTCACGCCCACCGTCAGCAAACCGTGATTGCGCAGGATCAGAAACGTCTTGTTTCCCAGATCCGTGACGAGGCGCGGTTTCTCTTCATCGTTCAGCGCGAGTCCTTCGTAGTCGTGATAACCAAGCGACGCGAGCACAAACGTCGACTGCTGCGAGATCGGTAAAAGCCCCTGTTCCTGCGCGGAGACTGCGACGCCGTAATCGGTGTGCAGGTGCATCACGCAAAGCGCGTCTTCACGCGCGGCGTGCACGGCGCTGTGAATCGTGAAGCCGGCCGGGTTGATGTGATAATCAGACTCCATCACGATGCGTCCGTTGAGATCGACCTTCACCAGGCTCGACGCGGTGATCTCGTCAAACATCATTCCGTAAGGATTAATCAGGAAGTGGTGCTCCGGCCCGGGCACGCGCGCTGAGATGTGCGTGAACACGAGATCGTCCCAGCCGTAATGCGCGACCAGCCGATACGCGGCCGCGAGATCCACGCGCACTTGCCACTCTTCCGGCGTAACAAGCTCGCGCACGTTTGACTTGGTTGCTTTCTCAGGGGCGCTCATCATTTCGTCCTTTCAGGCAGCTTCAGAATCGATTGCCAACCGGAATCGTCAGCGCGTATGCGTGCGACGAGTTCGTCGCGCAGTGCGCGCAGCTTGTCGCTCAGCGTGTGCGGATAGTTGTTGAGATCACGAAAACGCCTGCGCTGCTCTTCGACAAAGACTTTCTGCTTCCAGATCGACGGAATCGCCGAGTGTTGCCCGTTCTCCCAAAACGGAACCAGCAAGCGCTCGACTTTCACCGCGCCGGGAATCTCGATCTCTTCACTCTCGAGTCCGATCACATCGGCAACGTATTTACCTTCCACATCGCTGCCGCGAAACAACTGCAACCGTCCCGGCAGCGTGATCTTCTCTTCGGAGTTCGACGCTTTCAACGTCGGCTGATCTTTGATCAGGCACTGTTTGAAAATCACACCGGCCACCGCGCGCACTTCGCTCGACAACTTCGTCCCGATACCAAAACCCGCAGCCTCGGGAAACTTCTCGACGATCTCTTTCACTCGCTGCACGTCGAGATCGCCCGTGAGGTTCGCACGCAGTCCGGTCAGACCGTTCGCCGCGAAGAATTTCATGCACCACTCGCCCAACTCCGCGAGGTTGCCGGAGTCGACGCGAAAGCCTTTGAACGCGCGGCGTCGCGCTTCGTTTGACGTCGCGGCCATCGCCGCGTGAATCGCGCCCATGTAAACGTCGATCGTGTCGAGCAGCAGCGTCGTGCCGTTTGGGTTGGCGTCGAGCCAGCGTTCGAAAGCGACCTGTTCGAAGTGTTTCGGCTTGCCGGTGCGCGGCTCGATCTCCGGCCGGTACATGTACTCGATGTAAGCCTGTTGCCAGTAATGCGCTTCGGTGCCGACCGCCGGAAGATCCAGTCGAAACGCGGCTTCGAGATTCGAAGTGTCGTTGAAGCCACCGATAAACGCATAGACCGCGATGTCGACGGCGCGTTCGATGTCGCCATTGCGACGCAGCGAGAAGTCTGACAACCAGCGAGTCTCACCCGCGGCCATGCGAAACTGCATCGCGACGCTCGCCGTTGTCATCGGCAGATCGAACGCGTGCTCAAACTTGATCTCCTGCGCCTGCGTCATCCCGAACGCGCCGCTGATGTCCGCAAACGGTTCCTGCGCGAAGACGATCGTGCCCGGACGCACCGTGCGAATCTTGCCGACAAACTGAATGTCTTCGATTGCTTTCGCAAACAGTTGCAACCCGCCGCGATCCTGTTCGAGAAAACGCAGGCGCGGGCGATCGATCTGGCTGTCGATGAGCAGACGAATCAGGCGTTCGTGGCCGAGGCAGGGCGCGAAAGCGAGTTTGCGTTGCGTGACGTAGAAGGTAGCTTCGGCGTCGCTGAGTCGTTCGTCGTGCAGGCGTGCGACGTCTTTGAAGGACGCGTCGCCCATGGCCGCGTGATAACGGTCGATGTTTAGGGTTCCCATGCGAGAACTAGCGGACCACTACGAAGCCGCGCGTTTACTTATGTGATCCGTGGAAACGATTTCCGCGCCCGCGGCGCGCATCTCTTCGATAGCGCGTTCACCGTCACCCGGCTGCAACTCGACCGGGCGCATCGCATCTTTCACCGCCTTGACTTTGAAGCCGCGGTCCACCGCATCGAGCACCGTGTTCTTCACGCAATAGTCGGTGGCGAGTCCGCCGACGACTAACTCCTGAATGCCGGCCTTGCGTAGTTGCGAACCGAGATCGGTATCGTCAAACGCAGAGTAACCGTCGGCGTCGCCCTGACCTTTGGAGATGACTTTGATTCGCGGATCGTCGCGCAACGCAGGGTGAAACTGCGCGCCACGCGTGTTCTGCACGCAGTGAACGGGCCAGGTGCCGCCGTACGCGGCGAAGTGTTTGGTCGTGCGCGGATGCCAGTCGCGACTCTTGTAAACCGGATCGCCGCGATCGAGAAATTCGTCGATCAATTTATTTAGGGGCGCAACCACTTCGTCGCCGTGGGGTACTGCCAACGTTCCGCCGGGGCAGAAATCGTTTTGCACGTCGACGACGATCAGCGCTTGCTTGGTATTACTCGTCATGCGTCGATGTTACACTGATCGCGCACACTCTAAAAGTCGAGGATTAAAACGGACCATGAACTCCGCCGAATTATCTCCAGAGACGCTCGCAAACCGCATTGATAAAGCATTCGCCGAAGCTCAGGCCGTAAACATCGCGCAACGGATTCAGGCCAAAGACGCTTCCGTTTGGACCACCGACGACGCGGTCGCGCAGCAGATCGGAAACTCGCTCGGCTGGTTGAATGTGGCCGGCGAGATGACCGGTGTCGCCGATGAGTTGCGCGAGTTTGCGGAAGAGATGCGGCACAAGTTTGAGTACGTGATGGTCTGCGGCATGGGTGGTTCGTCGCTCTGTCCAGAGATGTTGGCGCGGACGTTTGGACACCAAGCCGGCTTTCCCGAGTTGCTGGTGCTGGATTCGACTGACCCGGACGTGATTGCTTCGTTTGCCGAGCGGATCGATCCTGACAAGTGTCTGTTTGTGATCGCTTCGAAGTCGGGGACGACGACCGAGCCGAACGTGTTCTTCAAGTTTTGGTACAACCGCGTGAAGTCAGGTGAAAACTTTGTCGCGATCACTGATCCAGGAACGCCGCTGGTCGAGACAGCCAAAGAAAACGGATTTAGACGCACCTTTTTGAACCAGGCCGATATCGGCGGGCGTTATTCGGCGCTCTCTTACTTCGGCATGGTGCCGGCCGCGTTGATGGGCCTCGACATTCACCGCCTGCTGAAGTTTCAACCGAATTACGAAGCGGCAATGAAGCTGGGTGTGACGATCGGCGAGTGTGCGAACGCCGGCCGCGACAAGCTCACGTTCATCATCGATCCTCAACTCGAGACGCTCGGCCTCTGGATCGAACAACTCATCGCCGAAAGCACCGGCAAACAAGGCAAGGGAATCGTTCCTGTTGTCGGCGAGACGCTGGGCGATCCGTCGGTTTACGGAGACGATCGTGTGTTCGTCTCGATCTCTTTACCTAACTCAGATCGCCGCCTTACTGGCTTGGCCGCTGCGGGTCATCCACTTATCGAGCGGGAGCTAACGAGTCTTTACGATCTCGGCGCAGAGTTTTTCACATGGGAGTTTGCGACCGCGTGCGCGGGTTGGCGGCTCGGCATTAATCCGTTCGATCAACCGAACGTGCAGGAAGCGAAGCACGCGACCAAAGAACTGCTCGCCGAGTTTACTAAGAACGGCCGCCTGCCGGACACGACTCCTGAAACATCGCTTGAGACGGCCGTCAAATCGCAACTCGCTGCGATCAAACCCGGCGACTACATCGCATTTCTGAATTACCTCGAAGAATCACCGGACCTCAAGCAAAAGCTGCAAGACATCAGGACGTATTTGCGCGATACGACCCACTGCGCCACGACCGTCGGCTACGGCCCGCGTTTCTTACATTCCACCGGACAGCTTCACAAGGGCGGACCAAACAGCGGCGTCTTCTTCCAACTGGGCTCTAAAGACGGAGTCGACTTTCCCGTTCCCGGCGACGCCTACTCGTTCAGCGTTCTCAAAGAGGCGCAGGCTCTCGGCGACTACCGCGCTCTGAAAGCACGTGGCCGGCGGGTGGCCAGTATTGACCTCGGTGACGCTATTTTGACAGCGCTCAACCGTCTCGAACAGGCAATCAAGTCATCCTGAATGCGTTGAACTAATACGAACCACTCCTCATCCCGCACAGATGTCGTACGGGTCTGAGCTTGCCTTAAGAGTCGGTTGCGAACTGATTTCTCTGTGCCTCTGTGTCTCTGTGGTTGGTTTTTGCTGAGGATTATTTAACCACAGAGAAACAGACACACAGAGAAGAGCGCGCTTGTTGAGTTTTGGACAAAGCTACGGGTGTGGAAGATCGACCGCAATAGTTCTTTCCTACTTCCTAGACATCCCCCACAACTTAACCATTCTTTCGTCGGGGCATGCGAGTTGCCGCTCGAAAGATGATTCGCCCGCTTCCTGGTTACCCTGCCAATTTCGGAGGAGGACATCGTGAAGTTCATCGAGAAGTTTTTCAAAGACGAGCTCGCTATAGATCTGGGTACGGTCAACACGCTCATCTATCAACCTGATCGCGGAGTGGTGTTGAATCAGCCTTCAGTCGTGGCGGTCGATCGTTACACGGACGAGGTCGTCTCGGTGGGGCACAAAGCGCTGCGACTTCTGGGGCGTGAGCCGCACGGCATTGAAGTGCATCGTCCGATTCGTTCGGGCACGATCTTTAATTACGAAGTGACGAAGAAAATGCTGCGCTCGTTCATCGGCAATGTGACCGATGGTTTCCGGCGCGGACATTTCGTCGTCGGCATTCCCGGTTCGGCAACCGCGGTCGAGCAACGTTCGGTTCGCGACGCGGTGCATGAAGCAGGTGGCAGTCGCATCGATCTGGTTGACGAGGGATTGGCTGCCGGACTCGGCGCCGGTCTTTCCTTCGACGACGAGCGCGCGCATCTCGTGGTCGACATCGGTGGCGGCACGACCAACGTCGCGATCGTTGCGTCGGGCGGAGTCGTGAGTTCGATGAGTCTGAACGCGGCGGGAAACGCGATGGACGAAAGCATTCGCGACTACGTGCGATCCAACTACTGTTTGCAGATCGGCGAGAACACTGCGGAGATGCTCAAGAAAGAGATGGGCGTGCTGGGCGAAGCGATCCCGGTTGACGAACGAAAGGTGAAGATCGTCGGCAAGCAGTTGAGCGACGGCTCGGCGTGCGCGGTGCATATCGCGGCGGAGGAAGTGCGCGAGGCATTGGAACCAATCCTGGGTGAGATCGTCGCCGGCGTGCGCAAAGTGGTTGAAGATGCGCAACCCGAAGCTTGCGCCGACATCTATTACTCGGGCCTGATTCTTACCGGCGGCGGTGCGTTGCTGAAAGGAATCAAAGACAGATTACAAAACGAGCTCAAACTGCGGGCGATGGTTCCCGAAGATCCGATCACGACCGTTGCTATCGGCGCCGGTAGTCTGCTCGCGTCACCGCAACAACTTCATCGCTGCGCAATTCGCCCGAACCTTCCCGTGTGGCAGGAAGCGGAAGAGCTGGTTGTCAGTTGGTAAGTCACAAAAAGGCACAAGAGACACAAGAGAATCTGTTACCTGTTTGTGCTTCTTGTGCCTCTTTGTGGCTAACACCGCACGTAACCGAGTAACCAAAACACGATAATAAAAATCAGAATCGTCGAGATACAGCCGCCGCCGAACTTCCACGCCGCCGCGCCCGCTAATAATCCTCTGAGTGGACCTTGCATTCACGTTTCTCCTGCTTGATCGATATTCGAACGAAAACTAACGTGTGCGGGTGACTCGGCAAGCTAAGTGCCATTGCGCGCGGCGTGGCCGTTACCTTTGCCATTCCGCGCCGGCTTACCGTTGCGTGAGAGAAATTTCAACAGCGCGCGCTCGGCGTCGTGAAGTTTTAGTCCGCGAAACGAAACCAGGTCCTCGAGATTGCTGAAACAGTTGTCGATCACTTTCCCTTTTTCAAACTCATTGATGACCTCGGGACAGACGTAGGAGCTGCGACACACGGCCGGCGTGTTGCCCAACACTTCCGCCGTCTCTTTGATCGCCGCGACGATTCTTCGCTTCCGTACTCTCGCCTGCGTGCGCAGCGTCGACTCCGGCGGCATGTCGATTCCGGCGCGCGCGAGTGCGCACGCGCAAACAAGCGTGCCAGCCCACGTGCGAAAATCTTTCGCGCTGAAGGTGTCGCCCATGATCTCTTTGATATAGGTGTTGATGTGCTGCCGCGTGACGTTGATGACTTTGCCTTCTTCGTTTTCAAACTTGAACACGTTGAAGCCCGGCAGCTTCATCGTTTCGCGAATCACACGTGCCACCTGTCGATCGTGCAACTGCCGTTTCTGCCGCACGCCCCACTTGCCCGGGAAGTCAAACTCGATCAAGTCGCCTTTCACTGTGACGTGCTTGCGGCGCAGTGTCGCAATGCCGTAACTGCCGTGCTCACTCGCGTACGATTGGCTCCCGGGGCGCATGTAACAAGTCGACAAAACCCGCAGGATTGCTGCGAGCACACGTTCGCGTTTCAAACCCGGCTGTCGCAGATGTCGTGAGATCGTCGCGCGCAATTTCGGCAGCGACTTCGCGAATTTGCCGAGTCGTTTGAACTTGCGAATTTCCTGAAGCTTCGTGTGGTCAGCGTGATAGAGGTATTGCCAGCGGCCTGCCGAGTCTTTACCGATCGCTTGCAACCGGCCTTTCGCCGCCGGATTGATGAAGACGTCAGTCCACGCTGGCGGGATTCTGAGCGCCTGGATGCGATCGAGATCTGCTTTGGTTATGCGGCCGCTTGCAGGCCGATAACGAAAGCCGCGCTTCGGACTTCCGAGCCGCCTGATTCCGATCTGCTGGAGCCTTTCAAGATTGGTCATCAATGCCTGTACGCGTGCAAAAGCTGGAACGAGATTTGTTTAGTTCTTCTGCGTGAGCCGAAACATAGATCCTCGAGCTAATAAACTTAAGAATTCGCAGCCCGCATATGACATCGTCTGCTCGTGGTGTGGCGCTTTGATCAGATCGACCAACATCGAGACCCCGGAACAGATGTGTTTGATCTGCCATGCGCGAATGCTCAACGACTACTTCCAACGACTGCGACAAGTCAGCAACGAGAAGCGTCGCGGCCGTGTGTAGGTTTCCTGTACAGCGTGTCCTCCTCGTTGTTTAGTTCCCAAGCACCTGTGCCATAAAACAAGTCACTTCACTAAGCGTTCGGCAAGCTCGATGCCAACGCATTTGCTTGTATCGCGGCAAAGGATCGCGATTTGCTAATTCGACCGCAAAACGTTTGTAGAGAAAGCGACTGCTTATATGGCGCAATCACGGGAAGCTGTAGACGAAGCTGTGCAACTCCAGACTGAAGCGACTGAAGAAGTCGAAGCAGCGGTGAGTGAAAAGGATCGCGGCGGTCCAGGTGTTTCTGTCGGACTGCTGCTCGATGCGATCCAGAAAGAACGCGACAGTCTCGAGCTGATGGAACAAGGTATCGAGACGTTGCGCGAAGCGATCGAGCAGCGGCGACGATCGCTCGAGCTGCAGCAGCAAGTGTTGACGGATCTGTCGGAGAGTTATCAGCAGGAGACATCGGAAGAACTCTGAAGCAGTTCCTGCTGGGAGCGCAGGCGTCTCGCCTGCATGTCTCGGCGGTATTCGGTTCGGTTCAGTTGCAGGCGAGACGCCTGCGCTCCCAGAGAAGGTAGTGAGATGGCTACGACTAAGAGCAAAAAGGCGCGTAAGGGTTCGGCCAGGAAGGGTCGTAAAGCGGAACCGAAGTCGCCCATGCCGCCGCAGCATCAGCCGAAACCAGGCAAGGAACACAAGCTGAATCCGAAACCGCGTTACGAAGCACCTGAGTATGTCGGCGCGGGAAAACTGAAAGACAAGGTCGCGCTGATCACCGGCGGTGATTCAGGTATCGGCAGGGCGGTCGCCGTGCTGTTCGCACGCGAAGGCGCGGACGTCGCGTTCACGTTTTTGAAACCAGAGAAGCAGGACGCGAACGAAACGAAGCGCGCGGTCGAAGCGGAAGGACGTCGTGCGTATCCGATGATGGGCGACGTTCGTGACGCCGATATCTGCCGCGAATTTGTTGAAGACACGATCGAACAATTCGGTAAGCTCGACATCCTCGTCAACAACGCGGCGTTTCAACAGCATCAGGAAAGCCTCGAAGACCTAACCGAAGAACAGTGGGACCAAACGTTCAAGACAAACATCTACGGCTACTTCCACATGACCAAGGCCGCGTTGCCGCATCTGGAAGAAGGCAGCGCGATCGTGAACACTGGTTCCATCACGGGCCTCGAAGGCAGTAAAGAACTGCTCGACTACGCCTCGACCAAAGGCGCGATCCACGCGTTTACGAAATCACTCGCACAAAACCTGGTTGAGCGCGGCATTCGCGTGAACTGCGTTGCGCCTGGTCCAGTCTGGACGCCGCTCAACCCGGCCGACAAGAACGCAAAAGATGTGGCCGAGTTTGGCGCCGACACGCCGTTCAAGCGTCCGGCGCAGCCCGAAGAAATTGCCCCAGCGTACGTTTATTTCGCTTCAGAGATCGATTCCAGCTATGTAACCGGAGAGATTTTGACTTTGTTAGGCGGTGAAACGACAGCCGGATAATTTGCTTGAAACTATTGAGGAGGAACAAGAGAGATGGCAGACAATGGTGGTGGCAGCACTGGCGTAGTGGCCGTGCTCGTGATCTTCGTGATTATCGTAGTCGCGGCGTTGTTCGTGTTTGGCGGACGCTTTTTTGGCGGCAATAAAAAAGTGGACGTAAACATCTCGGCTCCATCCAAATAAGGACTACAGCCATGAAGGACGATGCTCAAGCTACGACATCGGTCTGGATGGCGACAGCAAGCACGCCAATACAGCCGAGACTGCGGGAGAACATCCGTACCGACGTGTGTATTGTCGGCGCCGGCATAGCCGGCATGACGACCGCTTATCTGCTCGCGAAAGAAGGCAG
>DASXXL010000268.1:0-4629 GCA_036503085.1 Pyrinomonadaceae bacterium
TCGGAGAGTAAAGGAACCCGGATAAAAACCGGATTGGAGAACATAGATGGAAGCAACTTTACGACAAACGTGGGCCTTCCTGTTTCGCGGTTATCACATCACGCGCCGCTACATCGGTTGGGTCATCGTGTTCAACTTCTACGCGCTCGTCACGTCTGCCACTGTGGCGCTGATCGGCGTCGCGCAGAACGACTATCAACTCACGCTGAAACTCGTCGTCGGCGCGTTGCTGTGGAACTATCTTTCCTGGCTCTACAACGAGATCGCGATGTCGATTGCTTACGAGCGTTGGGAAGGAACGCTGGAGTACACGTTCATGGCGCCGGTCTCGCGCGCGGTTCATCTGCTGGGCGTGAGCCTGTTCTCGTTATTGAACAGCATCGTGACGAGCGTGATCGTGCTCGTCGGCCTGATGTTGTTCACGAACCTGAGTCTGCACGGCGTGAACTTCTTCGGCGTGCTGGTCGTGCTTGCTGTAAGCACGGTTGCATTCGTGGGGCTCGGCCTGTTCGCCGCGATCTTTCCGGTGATGAGTGCCGAACGCGGCGCAGAAGCGACGCACATCTTTCAGGGCTCGCTTCTGTTAGTTTCGGGAGTTTATTATGACATCGAGGTGCTGCCTCGCTGGTTGCAACCACTCTCGATGGTGTCGCCGGCAACCTACACACTGTCGGCGTGCCGCAAGTTGTTCGGCGTGGACAACAGCAACTCGACGGCGGCACATCTTGCCGGCGCTCCGTTGTCGGCAGTCACACACGAATTGCTGGTGCTTGCGTTGATGGGAGCGATACTGTTGCCGCTCGGTCTCTGGGCGTTCCTGCGCATCGAGGCGTGGGCCAAGAAGACGGGAAAGCTGAAGCGGACGGGATGACAGGGGAGTGTGTGACCACGGCAGGCGAGACGCCTGCGGTCCCAGGATGATCGATGGCCAAACGCGAAACGACTGAGGAGTTGAAGAAGCGCGTGCGCGACGTGATTCGGCGCTTGAAACGCGCGTATCCCGACGCGAAGACGGCGCTCAATCATTCGAACGCGTTTGAGCTGTTGGTCGCTACGATTCTGTCCGCACAGTCAACCGACGAGCGGGTGAACATCGTGACGGCGGATCTCTTTCGGAAGTACCGCAAGCCGGAAGACTATCTGAAAGTGCCGCCGAGCGAGTTAGAGAAAGACATTCATTCAACGGGTTTCTTTCGCAACAAGACGAAGTCTCTGCAAGGAACTGCGCGGGTGTTGCTCGAGAAGTACGGCGGTGAAGTGCCGCACACGATGGACGAGTTACTCGAGCTACCCGGCGTCGCGCGCAAGACGGCGAACGTCGTGTTGGGTAATGCGTTTGGCGTCAAAGCCGGTGTGGTAGTCGACACGCACGTGATGCGGCTGTCGCACCGGCTCAACTTCTCGCAAGAGAAAACCGCGGAGAAGATCGAGCTGGACCTCATCGAGATCGTGCCGAAGAAAGACTGGGTGCTCTTTCCGCACCTGATGATCTTTCACGGACGCAGGACCTGCAAAGCACGCAGTCCGATGTGTGAGGAGTGTGTGGTTGAAAAACAATGCCCGTCTTCGTATTTGAAGACGGGCGTCATGCCTGGAAGCTGAGCCACAAAGAGGCACAAGAAGCACAGAAGAGACTAAACACGTGTAAGTTTTCTTTTGTGTCTTCTGTGCCTTTTTTTGACTACTGCTTTGTGGCCGCTTCGATTAGCGCTTGTGCGGCCTGCGTCGTGGGTCCGGTAACGATGTCTTCACCGGCCGTTTTAGCTTTGCCTTTGAACTGCTTGCTGAAAGCCGGATAACCCGCGCCGGGTTTCTCCAGTCTCACGTCAACCGTTAACTCGTCTTTTGCTTTGACGTCGGCGACGACTGCCGTCGTGGCGGCGTTCGCGGCGATTGCGCCGGCCGTGCTGCCGTAACCGATCGTGTTACCCGCGACCTGCGCCGCTGTGCTGCCGAAGACGCTGCCGAAACCGCCGCCGCCTTTCTTGTGCGTAACGGTGGTGTAGACGAGGAAGTCGCATTCTTTCTGGCGCGCTTCCGCTTCGATCTGGTTGAGCACTGTTGCCTGGATCGGCACGGCTTCAACATTTGGCGCTTTGAGTTTCTCGCTCAGCGTTGTTTGCACTGCGCCCGCGAGATTGCCCGCGTTCATGTTGTCGGCGACGGCGCCCGGCTTCACGGTGACAATACCGATCCGGATCATCCCTGCTTTTTTCGGTCCGACTGTCGCCGCTGCAGTCGTAGCTGCGGGAGCAGAAGCGGCCGGGGTCGACACGGATGAGGAAGAAGATTCAGTTGAAGTCGATGGCATGCCCGAAGGCGCGCCGTACATGCTCGCGAAGTCACTCACCTGACGATAATCAGCCGGCGGCTCGAACAAGCTCGCATCGAGCGTCGCTTGCGAGAAGTCGATCACTTCATTAAGCGTCGAAAAACTCTCCGCGCCGTTGGGACCAAACATCGTCATCTTTTCCCAAACAGCGAAACCCTTCTTCGCCATGCCAATCTGCTTGGTCTCGTAACGATCCTGACAACCGCCACTCACTGCTCCATGGTACGGGCGATAAACATTGCCCATGTCGCAATCGAGCGCGAACGCCGCGTCGATGTACCAGCCATCGATCTCCATCTTGTTCTTCACCGGCGAACACGCCTCCGGCGATGAATCCATCACCATCGTGGTGATGATGTGACGCGCGGTGTAGCCAAACATCTGTTTGCGTTCGCCGGTGTCGCGCGTGGTAATGGTTGACGTAACAACGCCACCCTTCTTCGATCCCTGCTGCAACGGCGGACGACTGCTCGACGTGGCCGCGGCGTCCGAAGAAGTCGTTGAAGCCTCATCGTACGGCTGCACCATGTACGTCTTGGCCGCGGGCATGAGCATCAGGTTGCGGCGCAGGTCACACTGCGTGATGGTGACCATCTGGCCGCCGTTAGTTTCGCTACGCTGCCGTTTGCCTTTGATGTAGGTCGTGTTTTCGTAAGTCTGGCCGCCGCTCGTTTGACGAATTTTGACTTTCGTGTCGGCGTTGGCCGCAGTCGAAAGAACGACGAGACAGAAGATAGTGAACAGTGTTTTTGGCATGAGAACTCCCGGATTGATCTTGATCTGTTACGCGCAAGGCGGAGGGAAAAAGTACCACGATTGAACGGATTAGGCGAGGCGGCCAAGTGACGGCTAAAATGGCCCGACCGTGAGCTACAGATTCCCCTGGCAGCGTCTGACTGACGAGCAATTACTCGATCTGCGCATCTGCGACCTGCCCATAAAAATCAAAGGCTCGTTTCTCGAACCCCACATAAAAAGGCTCTACAGCGAGCTGAATTCGCGGGGAATTCGCTTCAAACCGCACGTTTGGCTAGCCGAGGAGTGGTTTTCGCCGGACGCCGTGCCGGGCATCGCGATCCCGTTCTACCTCGCGCACCCGCGGCTGATGAAGCTCGAACGCCGCCAGATGCTCGAGGTTGAGGGCGGCACCGATAAGGAGTGCATGCGCATCCTGCGGCACGAGGCCGGGCACGCGTTGGACACCGCTTTCCGGCTTCACTTCAAACGCCAACACCGCGAACTCTTCGGCTCGTTTGCACAGCCGTATCCCGACTTCTACAAACCACGGCCGAAGAGTCGTAAGTACGTGTTGCATCTGCCGGCCTGGTACGCGCAGGCGCATCCGGCGGAAGACTTCGCCGAGACCTTCGCCGTGTGGCTAACGCCGCGCTTGCAATGGCGACGCCGTTATCGCGGCTGGCCCGCGCTCGAAAAGCTCGAGTATATCGATGAGTTGATGGAACAAATCGCGGGCACGAAACCAAAGAACCGCACGCGCACGAAAGTCGAACCGCTGTCCGCGTTGCGGATCACTTTGCGCGAACACTACCGTCGCAAACGCGAGCGTTACGACTTCGAATGGCCCGCTGTTTACGATCGCGATCTGCGTCGCATCTTCTCTGACGATCCACGACACAAATCGAAACCGAGCGCCGCGAGTTTTCTGCGCAAGGTGCGTCGTGAGGTGCGACAGATCGTTGCCGAAGGCACCGGCGTACATCAATACACGATCGATCACGTGCTGGAAAACATGATCGATCGCTGCAAAGAATTACGACTTCGAGTAACAACCCCCTTCCGCGAAACGCGCCGACGTGTAATGATAGTGTTGACTGTGCAAGTAATGAACGTGCTGCATTCAGGTTATCATCGCATAGCCGTATGACCTTTGAGCCGCGACGCAAGCTGCGCATCATCGTGCTCGTTCACGAAGACTTCGTCCCTCCCGATTCGCTGAACGGTCTCTCCGACAAAGAAAAGCTGGAAATCAAAACCGAGTATGACGTGATCTCGACGCTCAAGAAGATGGGCCACGAGGTCTATCCTGTCGGTCTCTATAACCAGCTCAACGTGATCGGCAATGCTTTGTTGGAACACAAGCCGCACATCGCGTTCAACCTGCTCGAGGAGTTTCACGGTTATCCGCTTTACGATCAGCACGTGGTCAGTTATCTCGAGCTGATGAAGCAGGCTTACACTGGTTGCAATCCGCGCGGCATGACCCTCGCCCACGACAAGGCGCTCACGAAGATGATCCTTTCCTATCATCGACTGAACGTGCCGAACTTCGCGGTGTT
>DASXXL010000269.1:0-6713 GCA_036503085.1 Pyrinomonadaceae bacterium
GCCACTTCGCGTACGGCATTCTCGAGAGTTGGGAAAGAACGGCGCTCGCGATCGTCGCGGCGCTCGTGACCGAACTCGTCCTGGGACGGATTTTTTTCGGCAAGTGGCTGAACCTTTCGAGCGCGTACATCTCAGGCATCAGCGTCGGCATACTGCTTCGTTCGCCGGCGTTCTGGCCGTACGCGTTGTGCAGTGTGTTGTCGATCATGTCGAAGTACGTGCTGCGCGTGAAGGATCGCCATCTGTGGAATCCTTCAAACTTCGGCATCGTCGCGTTGCTGTTGCTCGCGCCCGACACAGTCGCGGTGTTGAGCGTGCAGTGGGGCAACTTCCTCTGGCCGCTGCTCGTGATCTGGATTCTGGGTTCGGTGATCATCTGGCGCGCGAAGCGTTTTCACATCAGTTTCACGTACGTCGTGTCGTTCATCTTCTTTGCGTTCGTGCGCAGTTGGATCACGGGACATCCGTGGCGTGCGGAAATCGCGCCGATCACGGGACCGATGTATCAACTGTTCGTGTTCTTCATGATTACCGATCCGAAGACGACGGTGAGATCGAAGTTATGGCAATGCGTGGTGGTTTTCTTCGTGGCTTTCGTGGAGATGCTTTTAAGGTTGAATCAAGCCATCTACGCTCCACTTTACGCGCTGTTCATCGTCGGGCCAACGGCGATGCTGATCGAGATGTGGCTCGAGTCACGGCGTCCAGTTGTTGTCCAGGAAACCCGCGCTGCATGAAACCCCTTACAACGTTAATTGGTTTTTGTGTTTTGGTTTTGATGTGTGGCTGCAAACAGCCGGCAACTGTAACCCCTGCGACTCAAGAAGCTGCTGCTCAAGTAGCAACGGCATCACCGTCACCAAGCCCAACACCACCACGCCCGTCGGGCCCGATTGAATTCACCGACGTCACCGCCGAAGCCGGCATTCACTTCAAACACAACAGCGGCGCATTCGGCAAAAAATATCTTCCCGAAACGATCGGTTCCGGCGCAGCCTTCCTCGATTACGACAACGACGGCTGGCAAGACATCCTGCTCGTCAACTCGATGGACTGGCCCGAAAACAAAAAGCGCCGCTCATACCCGGCGCTCTATCACAACAACAAAGACGGCACGTTCACCGACGTTACCGCGCAAGCGGGACTCGCCGTCGAGATGTACGGCATCGGCGTCGCCGTCGGCGACTACGACAACGACGGCAACGAAGACATCTACATCACGTGCGTTGGTCCGAACCATCTCTTCCGCAACCTCGGCGGCGGCAAGTTTGTCGACATGACTAAATCCACCGGCACCGGCGATCCCGGTTTCTCGACCAGCGCCGCGTGGTTCGATTACGATAACGACGGCAAGCTCGATCTCTTCGTCGGCAACTACGTCGATTGGTCGCCGCAAACCGATCTTTTCTGCACGCTCGACGGCAAGAACAAATCGTACTGCACGCCGCAAACGTACAAAGGCCAAAGCGCGACGCTCTATCACAACCGCGGCAACGGCACTTTCGAAAACGTCACGGCGCGCGCCGGTCTCAACGATCCCGCGGGCAAAACATTGGGCGTTGCATTGCTCGATTACGACGACGACGGCTGGACGGATCTCTTCGTCGCCAACGACACCGAACCAAACAAGCTCTATCGCAATAACCACAACGGCACGTTTACTGACAACGCTGTGATCGCCGGCGTCGCGTTTAGCGAAGCAGGTACCGCGCGCGCAGGCATGGGCGTCGATGCGGCCGACTACGACGGCTCAGGCCGCCAAAGCGTGGTCATCGGAAACTTCACCAACGAAAGCATCGCGCTTTATCACAACGACGGCTCCGGCTTGTTCACCGACGACGCGCCCGCATCGGGCATCGGCAAAATGTCGGCGCAGTCGTTGACGTTTGCGACGTTCTTCTTCGACTACGATCTCGACGGGCTGCTCGACATCTTCGCGGCGAACGGTCACGTGTCAGACGACATCAGCATCGTGCAGCCGACGGTGAAGTACGCGCAGCCGCCGCATCTCTTTCACAACAAGGGCAAGAAAAAGTTTGAAGAAGTATCGACCAAACTCGGGCGCGCTTTGACCCGCGCGATCGTCGGCCGCGGTGCTGCTTACGGCGACTTCGATAACGACGGCGATCTGGATCTGCTGATCACGACGAACAACGGACCAGCGCGTCTCTTGCGCAACGACAACGCGAACCAGAACGATCTGTTGCGCGTGCGCACCGTCGGCACGAGATCGAATCGCGACGGCATCGGCGCGAAAGTTGTTTTGAAGAGTTCAAAAGGACGAACGGAATTCGAGACCGTGCGGACGGGCTCGAGTTATTGTTCGCAGTCGGAGTTGCCGTTGACGTTTGGGCTCGGCAAACCAGAGGAAGGAACGACACTCACACTCGAGATCACCTGGCCGAGCGGTCAGAAAGATCGCATCGCCGACCTCAAGCCGAATCAATCGATCGTAGTACAGGAAGGGAAGGGCGTGATTTCGAGTGAGCCGATCGTCTTCGTCAGAACACCGCCACCGCAACCATCACCGACGCAACAGAAGACTAGTTAACATTGAGCGCCGCAGTCTCGTGCTTGCGGCCGGCTTCTTTTTTCAGGTGCCCACTTAGCTGAATCAAAGTCTCCAGATCGCGGCGCGCGTTCGTCAGTTGCTGCGCATCGACGGTGTTCGGATTTGCGATCACCGGGTTGTTCACAAAGTTTCTGATCTCGTGACACATCCTGATCAGCGCGTCTTTCATTTGCGCGTCGCTGAGCTCGTCTGATTTTTCCGACACCAGTTCGTCGCTCGGTAGCTGATGCAAGGCGAGTGTCGATTGCAATCGCGACGCGTGTTTCTTGATCTCAGCGCTCGCGCTGGATATGAACGTGTATTCGATCGGTTTCGACGCGGCGAGCATACGCGCGATCTCGTTATGCAAACTCAGAATGCGGTTGAAGTCTTCTTCTGTTTGCTGCATTAACAATTCAAGTTGCCGGCGATCCTTCGGCGCGCTGCGTTCGTTGCCGAAGTTTCGCAGTTGCCATTCGCGATTGCTCATTTGCTGCTGGCGAATGCGATCCGCATTTGTGCGATCGGCGGGCGGACCACCGGTCGGAACGCGCTGGGCGAGGACGGGGACGGCACACAAGATCAGGAGGGGGATTGCGGCTAACGAGTATTTGCTCGCGTAATGCATAGCAGACCTCCCGGATTTTTGGCGGTTAGTATAGCCTAGTTGTGCGATAGATGACACAGCAGATGACACAATCAGACAGATGAATTATTCTCTGCCTTCGCCACATGCGTCGCATCGACCTAAAGAAAGCTAACGTCGCCCGCTCTAACACGATTCGCGACATCAATCGACAGATAGTCTTGAACTACGTGCGGGAACGCGGCCCCATTTCACGCGCCGAAATCGCCCACGAAACCGCACTGCAACGTTCTACGGTTTCGCTGATCGTCGAGGAACTGCGCGTCGATGGCTTAATTGAAGAAGTCAGCGGCGAATCGACCGGCGGCCGTCCGCCAATCCTGCTTTCACTGCGCACTGCCGACGCCGTGGCGATCGGCGTCGACGTCGGCACAAATCGCACGATGGTGGCAACGAGCGATCTCGCCGGACGCGTATTGCAGGAAGAAAGTTTCGAAACCCATCCCGACGCCGAAGAAACTACCCGCCGCATCATCGAACGCGCGAACAAACTAATCCGCCGCAACAACGGAACGATCGAAGGCATCGGCGTCAGTCTGCCTGGCCTGGTCGATCCGGAAGGCAGCGACATGTTTGTGCCGACGTTCAATTGGCGCGACTTGCCGTTGGCGAAAGACTTGAACGAGGCCACCGGTCTGCCGGTCACGATGGACAACGACGCGAACGCCGCGGCGCTCGCGGAACTGTGGTTCGGCCTGCCGGAGATTCGCGAAGTGCGCGACTTCATTCTCGTGCTCGTTGAAGGCGGTGTCGGTACGGGAATCGTTTTCGATGGACAAGTTTATCGGGGCGAGAACGGTGCAGCCGGCGAGTTTGGTCACATGACGATCGGACAGGGTGCGCCGGTCGCGTGTGCTTCCGGCAGTCGTGAATGTTGGGAAGCGTTTGCGTCAGAGCGTTCGGCGCTCGCGCGCTACAAGAATCTCTCGAGTGGTTCGAATGGCGCCGGCGACATCGAGTTCGGTGAATTGATCGATCTCGCGTTGCATGGCGATGGTGCGGCGCGCACGGCGCTGCAAGAGACGGCGAAGTATCTCGGCATCGGTATCGCGAACCTGATCCGCGGTCTCGCGCCGGAGGCGGTGATCGTCGGCGGTCCGATCGTGCGTGCGTGGCCTGTGATTGCCGAAGAGATCAGGACGAGTGTGGAAGCGACGATCTGTCGTGGTTTGCCCTCGACGCGCATCATCGCGTCGACGCTCGGTCCGGAGCCGACGTTGATGGGCGCATTGAGCCTCGTGTTAGCGAGTAAGTTTGCTTCCGTGTCAGTGACTTAGCGCCCATATCCTTGTTGGCGCTCACAACAAAGTAAGCTCGTCTTAAAAAAACCTTGACAAGGTTTCCGAGCTGTATTAAATACTTTTGCCAGCCTCTACAACAAAGTAAGTCACTCTAAAAGCTGTAAGTTGGGTTAGTAGATTTTTTCGGCATGATTCGGAGACTTCGGGTCTCCCGGAATTTGCGGTACCGGTTCAGAAGTTCACATTCGCGAAACAGAGTTCTGAGGAGGTGCGGTATGTCGAGAAGGTTCGGACTGCAGGCGTTATTACTCCTGCTGAGCATCGGTTTGTTTGTCGGCGTACTCGCGCAGTCAAGCACAACCGGCAATATCACCGGCACGGTGAGAGACCCGCAGGGCGCCGCAGTTCCTAAAGCTGAGGTCACTCTCACCGAGGACAAGACTGGCGCATCCCGCACGGTCAGAACTAACGACGACGGCTTCTATAACGTCCCTAGTTTGCCCGCCGGCACTTACACAATCACCACTTCTCCTTCCGGCTTCAAGAAGACGATCCTGACCAGCGTCGAACTTCACGTCAGTGAAAACAAAACGGTCAACATCGATCTTCAAGTCGGACAAGTAACGGAGACAGTGACCATCACCAGCGACGCGGCGCCGGTTGAGGTGCGCAGCGGTGAGGTCAGCAGTCTCATATCGGAGAAGCAAGTTACTGAGCTCCCGCTCAATGGTCGCAACTATGCGCAGCTCGCGCTGATGGTTCCCGGTGTGTCGCCGGTAACTCAGGCGGGCGCGGGCGGCGCTTTCGCGACGCGCGGCACCGGTCTCGATTCCGGCGTTGACATGTCCGTCAACGGCAACCAGTCAAACGCGAATCTCTGGACGGTTGACGGCGTCAACAACATGGACGTCGGTTCAAACCGTACGCTGCTCGTATTTCCATCGGTCGACTCGATTCAGGAGTTCCGCGTTGAGCGCAACAGCTTCAGCGCGGAGTTTGGCCAGGCGCAGGGCGCGGTGGTCAACCTGATCACCAAGGGCGGTTCAAATGATTTCCACGGCAGCGTCTTTGAGTTTTTCCGCAACGACGCGCTGAACGCCAACAGCTTCTTCCTGAATCGCGCGGGACAACCGAAAGCGCAGTTGGAGTACAACAACTTCGGCGGCAACTTCAGTGGTCCAATCATCAAGAACCGCGTGTTCTTCTTCTGGTCGGAAGAGTGGCGGCGTGAGAAACGCGGCACGGTGCTTTCGGCGAGAGTGCCGACAGCGGCTGAGAAGGCGGGCGACTTCAGTGGCCCACTTACGGGACCGCTGCCGCACTTTCCGGGCGGCGTATGCAACCCCGGCGGCGACGTGTCCGGCTGCTTCCCGGGCAACAAAATTCCGACGAACTTGCTCAGTCCCGCGGGTCTCGCATTCGTGAAGCTCTTCCCGAATCCGACCGGACCCGGCGTCGGTGATTGGGCCACGTCGCAACTTCAACCGATTAACACCCGTCAGGATCTCATCCGCGGCGACGTTACGCTCACCGACAAGATGAACCTGATGGTCCGCTACATCAATGAGAAGTGGACACACCTTGCTGCTTCCGGAAACTTCTGGGGCGATTCCCCCTATCCGACGCTTTCGTCTGACTGGAACCAGCCGAGCCACAGTTTCGCGGTCAAGCTGTCAAACACCCTGACATCGAAAGCCGTAAACGAATTCCAGTTCTCGATCGCCGGCAACGACATCATCATCACGACCAACCCGGAAACCGAAGCGCTGCAATCTGAGATCGCTTCCAAGTTCCCGACGGTGTTCCCGCACGACAGTCCGATCGGCGGCACTTCGCCTTCGTTGTTCTGGGGCGCGGGTGGTTACGCCAACATCTGGCACCAGGCGCCGTGGCAAAACCGCGAAGATCTGTACATCTGGAAAGACGACTTCTCGCTGGTTAGCGGCGCACACGATCTGAAGTTCGGCGGTTTGTTCAGCACCAACTTCAAGGACGAGCCGAGCGTCGGCGCGGGCGGCGGCAACCAGCAGCTAACGATTCAGGGTTGCGGCGAACAAACCGGACACTGCATCGCCGACCTGCTGTTGAAAGACACCGTGTTGCTCAACTACACCGAGATTGCGAACACCGAAATCGGCGACGGCCGCTGGCACGACTACGAGTTCTATGGCAACGACACGTGGAAGATTCATCCGCGCGTTACCTTAACTCTCGGTTTGCGCTACTCAGTGTTTCCGCCGGCTTGGGCCGCGGACAATCACATTTCAAACTTCCT
>DASXXL010000270.1:0-2928 GCA_036503085.1 Pyrinomonadaceae bacterium
AGGGTTGGTGGGCTGGTGCAACTACCGCACGGAGTTGTTCGACGAACCAACAATCACGCGATTGCTGCAACACTGGCGAGTGTTGCTACAAGCGGCCGTTGAAGATCCGGCACAGCCGCTCACCGAGCTGCCGCTGTTGACTGAAGCGGAACGTGAGCAGGTGCTGGTGCAGTGGAACGAGACCAACGCTGAGTATCCACGCGAGACATGCATTCATGAACTGTTCGAACAACAGGTCCAGCAAACGCCGAGTGCAACAGCGGTGCACTTCGACGGCGCGCAACTGAGTTATCGCAAGCTGAACGCGCGTGCTAATCAGTTGGCCCACTACTTGCGCGAACGCGGCGTGAGAGCAGGCGAGCCGGTGGGTCTGTGCGTAGAGCGTTCGCTGGAGATGGTCATTGGCATCCTTGGCGTGCTGAAAGCCGGTGGCGGATACGTACCGATCGATCCTGACTATCCACGCGAACGAGTGGCGCAGATGCTGAGCGACTCACGGCTCAACCTGTTACTGACGCAGCAGCACCTGGCAGAGCAACTGCCCAAGCATGACGCGCAAGTAGTGCGGCTCGACAGCGACTGGCAGGAGATAGCGCAACACCCGCTTACTAATCCACCAACAGTCACGACCACGGAGAACCTCGCCTACATGATCTACACCTCCGGTTCCACTGGCCAGCCGAAAGGCGTGACGAACACGCATCGTGGCATCTGCAATCGCTTGTTCTGGATGCAGGATGCCTATCGATTGACGCCCGACGATCGGGTGCTGCAAAAGACTCCGTTCAGCTTTGACGTTTCGGTATGGGAGTTTTTCTGGCCCTTGCTAACGGGCGCACGCCTGGTGATGGCTGAACCGGGCGGGCACCAGAATCCCACCTACCTGCGGCAGATCATCGAGCAGGAACAGATCACGGTGCTGCACTTCGTGCCGGCGATGCTACAAGTATTTCTGGATGAGCCGGACCTGCAGCGGTGTACGAGCCTGCGCCTCGTGATTTGTAGCGGTGAAGCGCTCAGCTTTGACTTGCAGCAGAAGTTCTTCGCACATTGCGGCGCGGCGCTGCACAACTTGTACGGCCCGACGGAAGCCGCAGTGGACGTCACGTACTGGGCTTGCGATCCTGACAGTAACCGGAAGGTGGTGCCAATCGGAAAGCCGATCGCGAATACGCAGATCTATCTGTTGGACCAAAACTACGAACCAGTACCGATCGGAGTCGTGGGCGAGTTGCACATCGGTGGTGTGAACCTGGCGCGCGGCTATCACGAGAAGCCTGGCCTGACGGCGGAGAAGTTTGTTCCCGATCCGTTTAGTCGTGAGCCGGGCGCACGGCTATATAAAACCGGCGATCTCAGCCGTTATCTTCCGGATGGCGCGATCGAGTTTCTCGGGCGCATCGATCATCAAGTGAAGTTGCGTGGGTTCCGTATCGAATTGGGTGAGATCGAAACGGTGTTGAGACAACACGCGAGCGTCAATGAGGCGCTGGTCGTGATGCAGAACATTCGCGATCGCGAACAGCGGCTGGTGGCTTATGTACAGTTGCAAGCAGGCGCACAGGGGACAGCAAGCGAGTTGCGCACTTATTTGAAAGAACGCTTGCCGGAGTACATGGTGCCGCCGGTGATCGTCGAGCTCGAGCAGTGGCCGTTGATGCCGAACGGAAAGGTGAACCGGAAAGCGCTGCCGGCGCCCGAGCAAACGGGCGAAGCGATAGCGGAATACGTGGCGCCGCGCACACCGGAAGAAGAGTTGTTGGCGGGCATCTGGGCGGAAGTGCTGGAAGTGGAACGACTCTCGGTCCACGACGATTTCTTCGCGCGCGGCGGACATTCGTTGCTGGCGACGCAGGTCATCGCGCGCATGCGCGAAGTATTTCATGTCGATGTTCCTCTTCGCAGCATGTTCGAGAACCCGAGTGTGGCCCAACTGAGTGCAGCATTAAAGAAAGGCCTGTTCAATCACGCCCGGGATATTCATCCGATCGCGCGAGCTTCAAGGAACGACGCATTGCCGCTCTCGTTTGCACAGGAGCGTCTCTGGTTCTGGGAACAACTGCAACCGGGAACTCCGACGTACAATCTAACCTCCGCCTTTCGCATCGACGGTGATCTCGACGTCTCGATACTGGAGCAGAGTCTTAACGAGATCATTCGCCGCCACGAGATCCTGCGCACGTCATACGCTGCTGTTGAAGGTCAGCCGGTGCAGATCGTCGCGCCGCATTCCTTCGTTCCGTTGACCGTGACGGATCTCAGCGATCTGCCCGCGTCGGAACGCGATTTCGAAGTGCGCAGGCTCGCGGGCGAACAGGCACTGCGACCATTTGATTTGACTAAAGCGCCGCTGTTGCGCGTCAGCTTGTTGCGTCTGAATGCGCAAGAGCACGTCGCAGTCGTGTCGATGCATCACATCGTTTCGGATGCATGGTCCCTGGGTGTGCTGGTCGAAGAGATCGCGGTGCTCTACCAGGAATTTCTGAACGGCAACACTTCACCGTTGCCGGAACTGCCCGTGCAATATGCCGACTTCGCAAAGTGGCAGCGCGAATGGGTCAAGGGCGATGTGCTCACCGAACAACTCGCGTATTGGAAAGAGCAACTGCGCGATGCGCCGCTGCTGCAACTGCGCACCGATCGCCCGCGCCCGCAGGTCTACAGCTCCAAAGGCTCGATCGTTCCGCTCAACATCCCGAGCGAGCTCTTGCGCGAACTGAAAGCGTTGAGCCGCAAGAACAACGTAACGCTTTTCATGACGTTGCTCGCAGCTTTCAATGTCCTCCTGCATCGGCACACTGGACAGGACGATATCGTCGTCGGCACCGACATCGCGAATCGCACGCGTGTCGAAACAGAGAAACTGATCGGGTTCTTCGTCAACATGTTGGTGCTGCGAACGAGTCTCAAAGACGATCCAACATTTAC
>DASXXL010000271.1:0-9404 GCA_036503085.1 Pyrinomonadaceae bacterium
GAAACGACTGCACCTGTTTGTTATTGCGAAACCTGCGCAACGAAGAGCCGGCCGCAAGCGTGATGAGAAACGCGGGCAGGAAAATACTGACCGTCGCGATCAAAGCTCCGATCGTTCCCGCAACACGATAGCCGACGAACGTCGCCGTGATCAGCACTGGACCAGGCGTGATCTGGCCGAGCGCAAAGGCGTCGGCAAACTCCTGGTGCGTCAACCAGTGATGCGTGTTCACGACTTCCGATTCAATCAGCGGCACCATCACCAAACCGCCGCCAAACGTCACACTGCCGATGCGTAGAAAGATCGCCGCGAGCGTGACCAGCAAACCCAGTTTCGCCAACACCGGCATGCCGATGGCAAACAAGCCGATCGAGCGGAAGGTGGTGGACACTTCGCGTTCTTCTTCGGGTTCTTGCTCGGGCTCTGGCGGCGGCGGCGTTTCGAATCTGGTTCGTCTTTGTCTTACAAGCCGCGTGCGAATGCGTGTACGACGACGGGCCACGAGCGTGCGCAGTGCGCGCCAGCGCGACAATTGCCGCTCACCAAACGCGTCGATATAGATGCCGATCAGTCCCGAAGCAAACACGACTTCGAGCACTGTGGCTTCGAGCACCGCCACGGCCAAAAACGCGAGCACGGCGAGCACCCACTGCCAGCGCCGCGTGAGAATGTTCTTGCCCATACGCCACGCCGTCACAAGGATCAGCGCAACGACCGCGCCGTTCAATCCATGAAAGAAACGCTCCGAACCCGCGAGGTTGTGCAGGTGCTTGTATAAGATCGCGAGTGCGATCATCATGATCGTTGACGGCAGAATGAACCCGCTCATCGCGACCGCGGCGCCACGCCAGCCACGCAAGCGCAGGCCGATGTAACTCACCGAATTGCCCGCACTCGTTCCCGGCAAACTCTGCGCAAGCGCCACCGCTTCGGCAAACTCGGAATCCGTCAACCAACCACGTTTGCGCACTGTGAGTGAGCGGATCATCGCCAGCACGGCCACGCCGCCGCCAAAACCGACAACGCCGATTTTTAGGAATGACAGGAAGAGACCACCGAGAGTTGCGGTGCGAGAGATTCGTTCGATTTGTCTGCGGGTGAAGCGGGCGCGGCGGCGCATCTCCTGTGCCCGCGCTCGAATTCTATTTGCCCGAACAGTCGATTGGTTCACTGATCCGCCTAGAGTATACCGCGCTCGCGTTGAAACACTCGAACCTCCCACAAATGTAGCTCAAAGTAGCCCGACTATGTACGTTTAAGGACAGCTTTCTGGCGTAGAATCAGGTGACGATGCTCCCTTTACTCCAACTCCAGGGACTCTCAGCTATGACTGATACATACGAACGCCGCGAGACTTACCGTCGCACAGAAGACATCTACCGCAAGGCCATTGAAGAGATCCGCGACTACGCCATCTTCCTGACCGACGCGGATGGAATCGTCACGACCTGGAATATCGGAGCGCAGCACATACTCGGCTACACCGAAGAAGAAATTGTCGGCAAGGATGCAAGCAAACTGTTTACGTTGGAGGACCGCGGCAAACTCATTCCCGAAAAAGAGTTGGCGACCGCCGCGGCCACCGGTCGCGCCGAAGATGAACGATGGCATGTGCGCCGGGACGGATCGCGTTTCTGGGCCAGCGGCGTCGTTACTTCCGTGCGCGATCAAAACGGCAACCTGATCGGATTTGTAAAGGTCATGCGCGACATGACCGAGCGCAATAAACTAACCGAAGAGCGCGATCGCTTTTTTGCGCTCTCGATGGACATGTTGGCCATCGTTCATCTGAACGGTTCCTTCCAGCGAGTCAATCCGGCCTTCCAGCAAACGTTGGGCTTTTCCGAAGAGGAACTGTTAGCCATGTCTTTGTTTGATCTCGTACATCCCGAAGATCTGGAGAACAGCCGGAACGGTTATAAAAAACTCGCTGCCGGAGAATCGATCAGGTCTATGGAGAATCGTCTCAGATGCAAGGATGCAACTTACAAGTGGGTGGCGTGGAGTTACTTCCCGGTGCCGGAGGATGGCGTTGCCTTCGGTGTCGGCCGCGACATCACGGACGTGCGCCGAATGAGCGACGTGTTGCAACTTCGCGCGCGGGAGTTGGAAGATGCGAACCGCATCAAGGACGAGTTTCTCGCAACTATGTCACACGAACTGCGAACGCCCTTGACCTCGATACTCGGGTGGTCTCGCCTGATTGATTCAAACAAACTCAGTGAGCAGGAAAAGCAACATGCGGTTCGCGTGATTCAGCGCAACGCCGAAATACAATCGAAGTTGATCGAAGACTTGCTCGACGTTTCGCGCATCATTACCGGCAAATTGAAGATGGAGTTTCAACCGGTCTCCTTTGCGGCGATCACGGAAGGCGTGATCAACTCGATGCGTCCCGCGGTTGAAGCCAAGCAGTTGGAACTGATCACCGCGATCGATCCGGCGGCTGGTCCAATCCTGGGAGACGCGTCGCGGCTGCAACAAATCGTAATGAACCTGCTCTCGAACGCGATTAAATTTACGCGCCCCGGCGGCCGGATCGAAGTTCGTCTCGACCGTCCTGACTCACACGTTCGCCTTGAAGTGAGAGACACGGGGGTCGGCATCGCCACGGAACACTTGCCCGTCATCTTCGAGCGATTCAGACAGGTCGATTCGTCAAACGTGCGCGCGCACGGCGGACTCGGCCTTGGTCTGGCGATTGTTGATTACCTGGTGCGGCAGCAATCCGGCGTGGTCTATGCTGAGAGCGAAGGTGTCGGCAAAGGAGCCACGTTTCGGGTCGAGTTTCCGCTGATGTCTTCAGAACTGATTGCTTCCGAGCCTTCGCGACGCGTGTTGTCTGCGGAATTGGTGGGAACGGCGATGGAATCGTCACCCGCTTCAACAGACAACAAGTTGAAGGGCTTGCGGATTCTCCTTATTGAAGACGATCCGGATACTCAGGAGTTCGTGGCAGCGGTCTTGAAGGGAAACGGGGCGGAGATAATCGCGCTTGATTCCAGTGCGAGTGCCTTGATTGAGGTGGACCGCGCGAAGCCTGATTTGATCGTTAGTGATATCGGGATGTCACAGGAAAACGGTTACGAGTTTATTCAGAAGGTCAGAAGGCTCGATGCCGAAGCTGGCGGTCGCATCCCGGCGATCGCGTTGACTGCTTATGCCGGGAGCTCGGACCGGCGGCGCGCGCTACTGGCCGGCTTTCAAACTCATTTGCCGAAGCCTGTCGATCCGGATGATCTGCTGGCTGCGGTTCTGAGTCTGACGTTCAAGCCGCCGCGCTCATAACGTAGCTTGCTCGTGTTAGACTTTGGGGTACCTTCCGGGTTGTGAGAAACACCGGGCCCGCAGTGTTGAGAACGGACATGAATGTGCTGCTCGGAATCAAATATCTGTTTTGAGAAGCCACGCCTATCGGAGATTCTTCTTGCCGCTGGTGCTGCTCGCGATCGTTGCACCTGCTGCGGCGCAACAGAAAGCGCCGAACCTCACGCTGAAAGACATTCATGGCAAGACCTTGAAGTTGTCTGACCTGCGCGGCGGCGTCGTGCTACTGAACTTCTGGGCGACGTGGTGTGTGCCCTGTCGCACTGAAATCCCCGACCTCATCAAGAAGCAACGCGAGTATCGACATCGCGGCTTGCGCATCATCGGCATCACCTATCCGCCGCAACAGCTCTCTCGAGTTCGCCGCTTTGTGCGCGCAGTGAGAGTGAACTATCCGATTGCTCTCGGTTCGCAAGCGACGAAACAAGTCTTTACCCCTTCGGAAACACTCCCGCTGACGGTCATCATCGATCGTCGCGGAAACATAAGCGGAATCATCGAAGGCGTGCTGTACGAAGATGAATTCGACCGACAAGTGAAGCCGTTACTGACGCCCGCGGCAACTCGTTAATCCGACCGGATCGTAAAATCAGCGTACGGCGGCGTACCGTTGTTTTCGTTTCGTGACGAAAATACGACGAACTGCCAACCGTTTCGGCAATCCCTTTGGGTAAAAACACGACCTCTTCCCTAACAATTCCCAGGAGGTTGCCGATGCGTTTTGACAGGACTATTGTCCCTCTCTTGGCTTTTATCGCCATCGCCGTGTTTTCGGTTACCACTGCAAGAGCAGACTCGGTGACGTTTACCATTGGAAACAATCCGCAATCTAACGAAGAGAATATTCTTCTGAATAGTGGAGCGACCGGGACGACCGTGTTTGGTTTAACCAACCAAACGAACCTCCAGGTGCGTTTCACTTCCTCGACAGACACTTTGGTTGAGCCTTCGAGCGGTCAGGCAAGGGTTGAGGCCGTCGATGGTTTGCTGAACAACATCACGCTCGATCTTCCGAACGCGAGCTTTACCGACGTCATTCTGAATCCGTTTTTCGGGAGCGGGACAGCTACCGTGACGGTGTTGACTACTAATAATCAGACGTTCACCTTCTCGTACACGCTGAGCAACGGTGAGAACTTCTTGACGATCGTTGCGGACCCGGGCACGAGGATCGCTTCGGTGACGATTAATGCGCCGGGTGGTTTCACCGATCTGCGGCAGCCGCGTATCTCCGGTGCGGAAGCAAACGTACCTGAGCCGGCATCGTTGCTGCTGCTCGGCGGTGGTCTGCTTGGTCTTGCCGGCGCCGGCCGCAAGCTGCGTCGACCGAAGCCCTAGCGCGCACCAGTTACAAGCTGGATAATAAAACGAGAGCCTTGGTGCTTGCACCAGGGTTTTCAGCATTTTCGGATTAGTTAGGACTGATGCTCGCCGGGCGCGGGGCGCCCTGGATGTTCACGGGGAGTTGTGGGGCGCAGCAGATCTTCACTAGTCGCTGCTGATCGCGCTGCATCTCGGAATCGTTTGCGAGCCACGACATCACATCTTTCAAAACTCGAGCGGCGTCAGTGTCGGCCGGTTCGACGATTCGATAGTGCATCCATTGACCCTCACGCCGGGCATCCACAATTCCGGCGCGCCTCAAGTACGCGAGGTGCCGGCTGATCTTGGGTTGGTTCGTCTTCAGGATCTCGACGAAGAAACAGACACACACCTCATCGCTGCCTATCAAATTCAGCAACCGCAGACGTGTCCGGTCGGCGAGGGCGCGAAAAAACAATTCTTTATCAAATACTTTCGGCTTTCTACTCATACTCGGTCGTAGCTTACCACATACGCCTTGACAGATATAACGAGCAGAGCGATACTCCGTGGACATGTGCCTAGGCGTATATGGAAGGAGCAAAGAAATGACTGATGAGAAACGGGTGCAGGCCTTAAAAGCGCACCTCGCCCTAAACGTACACAGTGTTGAGCGAAGCATCGAGTTCTACAAAAAACTCTTCGGAATCGAACCGAGCAAGGTGCGGACCGGCTACGCGAAGTTCGACGTGCAGAACCCGCCGTTGAACCTGACGCTCAACGAACACAACTTCACCGATCGCGGAGCGTTGTCGCATCTCGGCATTCAGGTAGCGGGCACCGATGACGTCCTCGCTACACGCGAGAAGTGGATCGCAGCCGGACTCTTAACGCGCGACGAGATGCAAACGAGTTGCTGCTACGCCTTGCAGGACAAAACCTGGGTGCAAGATCCGGACGGTAATGAGTGGGAAGTGTTCGTCGTGCTCGAAGACAACCTCGCCGAGACCACGCCATGCGAGTGCAGCACGATCGCAGAAACAACCGCCGCCGCGACGGAAGCAAAAACTGCGACCGTTTCGAACACCGCGACCGCTTCGAACACCGCGACCGCTTCGAACACCATTCCGGCAAGTTGTTGCACAACTCCCGAAATGGATCCAGCGAACTGTACGCCAGTGTGCTGCACGGAAAGTGTAGGAGTAACGCGTGAATCATCCGTTGCGGAAGCGCGTTGTTGCTGAAGCCATAGGCACCGCCATGTTGCTTGCCGCAGTCGTCGGCTCGGGAATCATGGGCGAACGACTTGCGGCCGGTAACATCGCAGTTGCTCTGCTGGCCAATACACTCGCCACCGGCGCGGCGCTCGTGGCACTCATACTCACGTTTGGTCCAATCTCGGGTACACACTTCAATCCGGTCGTTACGCTCGCCGATGCGTGGCAGCGCGGCATCGCCTGGCGAGAGGTTCCGTCTTACATCTTGGCGCAGTTGGGAGGTGCGTTTATGGGCGTTGCCGCTGCGCACCTGATGTTCGGGCTGCCGTTGTTCTCTTTTTCGCGACACGAACGCTCGGGTGGTTCTCAAGTGTTCAGCGAATTCGTGGCGACGTTTGGCCTCCTCGCGGTGATCTGGGGCTGCGTTCGTTTTCGGTCGTCAGCAGTGCCGTTCGCGGTCGCTGCGTACATCACTGCGGCGTATTGGTTCACCGCTTCGACTTCCTTTGCGAATCCCGCCGTAACTCTAGCCCGATCTGCGAGTGACACATTCGCCGGGATAAGACCGGCTGACGCACCTTGGTTCATCGTGGCCCAACTGGCAGGTGGCTTTGCTGCGACAGCATTGTTTCGCTGGCTAGTTCCTGCTCTGACAGAGGAGGCAGATGCGGTATTAGTTCCCCACGAAAGGAACTCCAGATGAAGGAACGTAAACGCGTGTTGATACTATGCACCGGCAACTCAGCTCGGAGCCAGATGGCGGAAGGCCTGCTGCGCGATCTTGCAGGCGATCGTTTTGACGTGGTGAGTGCCGGCGTGGCGCCGACTCAAGTACGGCCCGAAGCGATCAGCGTAATGCGCGAGCTCGGGATCGACATCTCGCAGCATCGCTCGAAGTCAATAGATGAGTTCGTCGGACAGCCGTTCGATTACGTGATTACTGTCTGCGACAACGCTAACGAACAGTGTCCCATCTTTCCGGCGAACACGAAACGCATTCATTGGAGCTTCGAAGATCCCGCAGCAGCGCAAAGTGACGAACAGGCGCGCCTGAAAACCTTTCGCCGAGTACGAGACGAAATTCTCGAACAGCTACGACTCTTCTGCAACGAGACCACCCAGTAATCTCCTGATGAACCTTCCTCACAACACCCACTCTCCCTTAACAAACATTTAAGGTGCAATTCACAGGCGTTTAACCGCTCCCGCCTAAGCTTGCGCTTTGAATTGCAACTGACTAGCTACAACTAAACGCACAGGAGAATACCTATGTACTCGAGAGACCCCCGGCGGTTTCGCCGCGTTGCTCTATTCACTCTAGCCTTCGCGATCGCCGTCCTGACTCAAACCTCCGCCTTGGCCCAAGTCGATCAGGGCAGAATCGTGGGCACCGTCAACGATGCAAACGGCGCCATCGTTCAGGGTGCCGCCGTGCTCGTCAAAAATGAACGCACCGGGGAAGAACGCTCCGCTGTCACCAACGACTCCGGCTATTACATCATCGCTTCGCTCAAGCCTTCGCTCTACACCGTCACCGCGTCTGCCAATAACCTGACGCTGCGACTCACAAACGTGCAGTTGCTCGTGGGCCAGGAACTAAACCTCGGACTCACGCTGCAACCGACCGGTGTCGAAGCGAAGGTCGATATCAACGCGACCGGCGACACCGGACTTGAGACGGGTTCAGCGTCGATGAACGTGAACATCAACCCGCGCGAAGTCGAAGCGCTGCCGCTCAACGGCCGGCAATTGTCACAGCTTTACCTGCAAGCGCCCGGCTCGGTGAACAGCGGTTCGGGTACCTTCGGCGACATTCGTTTCAGCGGCCGCGCGGTCCAGCAAAACGTGATTCGTTATGACGGTATCGAGGGCTCGGCGATCATCGACGCCTCTCCCGGTAATCTGAACGGCGAAGTGCCTTCTCCGTTTCGGCTGCAGTCGAGTTTGGAAAACGTGCAGGAGTTTCGCGTTGACTCGAACAACTTCCCGGCCGAGTTTGGCACCGGCACTGGCGGCCAGGTGAGCGTCGTGACGAAGTCGGGCGGCAACGCGTTTCACGGTTCACTTTTCGAATACTTCCGCAATGACGCGCTCGACGCCGCAAACTTCTTCGACAACATCATCGGACAAAAAGCGCCGCTGCGGCTCAATCAGTTTGGCGGTTCGCTTGGTGGTCCAATCGTCAAAGACAAGTTCTTCTTCTTTTTCAGCTACGAAGGTTATCGACTCCGTGCCGGCATCAACTCGATCGAAGCTGTGCCGGGTTCGGCGAGCCGCCTTTGCGCTGCACCGGTTGGCACTGGCTCAATCGCCTGCAATCCCGTAAGCATCTCGTTGCTGCCCGCTTTCCGCGCGCCGAATGCGTCGATCATCTCGACCGGTTCTGGTTCGAACCTTTTCGACGTCGCGCAACTGCAAGCCAACTCAACTGTCAATGAAAACTCCGCTGCGTTGCGTCTCGACTACAAGATCAATCCCAAGCACTCAGCTTACTTTCGTTTCTTCCGCGATCAGGGCAGTAACGATCAGCCGGAAGGCGTCACCGGCCGTCGTGTACTAATCAAAGCCGTCCCGCAAAACGGCATCGTTGCTTTGCAATCGTTGCTGGCGCCGACGCTGCTCAACGAATTTAAGTTTGGTTACAACGGCGCTTACACGCGCATCAACGGCATCGCGCCGACCATCGCCGGTTTCGATCTCTCATCGCTCGTCATCAACATCTCCGGCAACACCGCGAACTTCGCGCTTCCCGGACAGGGAACTTCAGCCGGCACCGCAACACCCGGCGGCCTCGTCCGCGCCAACAGCGCGACCAACGGCCGCGGTCAGCCTTACACGCCGTATTCGCTGTCGTTCGTCGACAACGTCAATTGGACCGACGGCAATCACAACTTCAAGTTTGGCGGCGAGCTCCGGCTCATTCGCCTCTACACCGATCGCCAGGGCGGCACGACCTACACCTACTCGAACCTGACCAGCTTCCTGACGAACACGCCGCAGTCAATTCAGTTTCTTGGCGACGTGAGCGCGCCGAGCCCGTTCAACGGCGGCGCGACCGGACAGCGTTATGCGAAGCAGGAGTACTACATCGGTTACGCCGAAGACGAGTGGAAGATCAGACCGAACCTGACGCTGAATTATGGTCTGCGTTACGAGTACTACACGCCGTTGCGCGAAGATCGAAATCTGCAAGTGCTCTTTGACATCACGAACGGCACGCTACGTCCGCCGACCGAGTCGGCTTTCAAATCTTCCAAGACCAACTTTGGACCACGCATCTCGATGACGTGGTCGCCGAGTCCGAATGGCGACGCCTTCTTCGGCGGCGGCCGCTCCGTGTTCCGCGGCGGCTTCGGCATCTTCTATGGTCCGGGCCAAACGGAAGATCAGATTCAACCGATCGAAAGCGATCGCATCAGCTCGACGTTCAGCAGCAACCCGATCTTCGCCGGTGGACCAGCGCTCGCGTTTCCGCTCGATCCGAATGTTGCCGCGGCGTTCTTCGCGAATCCGGCAAACGTCAACATTCGCTCGTACCAGCCGCGCGCTTACTCGCCG
>DASXXL010000272.1:0-5579 GCA_036503085.1 Pyrinomonadaceae bacterium
TGGCCCAGAGCCGGGAAGGCGAGGCCGACGCTTTCGTGCGCGAGAATAACACCAAACGCGCGCAGAACCTGGACGGAGTCTCGTTCACTATTCGCTTCAAAGATAACCAAAGGCAGTTCCAGCAGGGCGAATTGATGAGGCTCGAACTTAGTTTCGCCTCAACGAAGCCACACACCTTTGTTGTCGATGCAGCCACGTATGACCGCAGTGGCCGCCTCGACTGCGATAATTTTGTGCTCGATCAGTACGACGCCGTTGTCGATCCGCTTTACGACTACTTCCATTCATTCATGGGTTTTGTCGCCGGCGGGCTCCGCAGCATTCCGGAGCTTACCGAGAAGCCCGAAGTTATTAATGCCGATCTGAACGAGTGGCTGCGCTTCGACAAGCCCGGTCGTTACCGGTTGTACGTGGTGTCGAGCCGAGTCGGCCGCAAAGATCACCGCGGGAAACCTTTGGCTCCGGTTGTTTCAAATATCGTGGAGTTTGAAATCGTCCCGGCCGATAAAAAGTGGGCGAGCCAGCAGTTCGCTCAGGCTATCACGGCGCTTGCGAAACCCGGCGCAGATGATCGCGGTGATTGTCGCACCCTGCGGTTCCTCGGAATCAAAGCGGCCGTGACTGAGATGATCAAGCGCTCTCGCGGCGAACCTCACGGCTGTGATTTCGATTTCAGCTTTGGTTTGATTGGTTCGCCGCATCGCGACTTCGTAATCGAGGAGTTGGAAAAAGCGCTTAGCGCACCCGAGCAACCGGTAACCGCAACTCTCCTCAACACGCTCACGCTACTTGACGTGACCAGACAAACGACGCCGCTGCCGCTATATCCCGAGGGCGATGAACAACAGCGCGAGTGGCAGGCATTAGTTGAGCGCCGCCGCCGTCTTCGTAACGAACGTTTCACAAATTATCTCCGCCAACTACTCGCGGCGATTCCACAAAAGCAAGAACGAGCGCGTGCGACCAGCCTGCAAACGTTGTTGGAGTCTCGTTCCGAGTTGGCAAACACCGAGTGGTCCAACGTCGTCAGTTTTATGCCCGACGTGTTTAGCCGCCTGCCGATGGACGCTCAGCGGAACCTCTTGACGTCGCAGTGGAAACCGCTCGCCAATGCGGCGATGCTTCCGGTGTTGCGCGGAATCCTCAAGCAGCCTGAAGACAAGAACGACAGCTATGCGCAGAAGGATCTGCGCACGACGACCTTGCGACGGCTTTACGAGTTATCGCCGGAGGAAGGCAGACGTCTGATCCTCGCTGAAATACGCCGGCCCAACCCGACCGTTAACGAGACCGTGTTGAAGTTGCTGCCGGATGAAGTCATGCCGGAACTCGACAGCGTGCTGATCGAAAACCTGGAGCAAACTCGCGGACCAAACGGAACCGGCAATGCGGACGCGATCGCAAGCCTGATTGAAAGATATGCCAGCGCGGGAATCTCGCAGCAGGTGCGGACCATCTACGAAGCGCCGGGCGCGGGAAAATGGGCGTGCAGTATTCAAGCTTCGCTAATCGCTTATTTCTTACGCGTCGATCCGTCGATCGGCAGTGAGTATCTCAAGCAGGCACTCGCAGCGCGAGGAAAGAACCTGAGCAGATGTTATACGTCAACGCTGCTTGGCGTCGCGCTGCTGCAACACACTCGAGAAGTCGAGGAGATTGCGACTGCTTCACTCGACGATGACGATCCGGAAGTAGTGTCGCACGCTGCGCAGGTGTTGGAACGCTTCGGGGGCGTCGATTCAGAAAAAGCGATTTGGCGCCGGTTCGAGAAATGGCACGACGACATGCAGAATCGCAGCGAAGAACTGCGGAAACAAACGATGGGCGTGCCTGCTTTGGGAGCGCCCGAGCTCAGTGGTCAGGTAATGATCGAACAGGCGTTGCGCAACGCGATCGTTCACGGTCAATCGTGGCTGGCTGATCCCGAAAAGTTGAAACGCGTGCGCGAGTTGTGCCTCACCGATGAGAGTCGAGCGGAACTCGACGGTCGCATTGAGAATTGGCGCCGCGACATCAACATATACTTGAATGCCGATGGTGAACCAATCTCAATCACGCTCGCGCAATACAACGTCGCGACAATGGAAGCGCTAAAGCAGAAGCTCTTGCAATTTCCCCCAGGCTCCGTCTTTAGATGGGGAGGCGTAGCTAGTAATAACGAGGCGAAGGCGCAGGAAGTGTTTCAACAGCTCAAGACTTACCTCGAAGACCACGGCATGAAATTGGAGCCTGAAGTCGCCGCCAAAGCAGAGCCGTAGGCGCGGGCAAAACCTTAACGAATCACGGTCAACCGTAGTAAACTGCCGGACGCTTTGCCCAGACCATCCTTTATCCCAGGAGGTTTCCCTTGAACCGCGCTTACAGTTTTGTTTCTGCTCTTGTTCTCTGTCTTGCCTTTGTGAGTTTGCCGCCTAGCGTGCGGATGAACACGCTTCAGGACGGGCCAACGATTGCCAAAGATTCCATTCAAGTGACGGCGTTTACCGTCAACTCTTATAAAGGCAATTACGACAACTGGAGTTGGTTGCCGCAAATGAAATTTCGTGTCAACGGGCCGATCGAGAGCGGGAGTCAGCTTTACGTCGAGTTTCGCACGCCCGCCGGACCGTGGGTGAAGTTTGATTGCGAGACCGGCACGATCCAGAAAGGTTTTTGGTGGAAGACGGAGTGCGGCGGTCGCGATATCGGCGAAGACAAGGGAATCCAGTACACCGGTCCCGTCGACTTCACGATCAAGATGCGCAATGAGCTCGCGGGCACCGATTCAACGCTGTTCACGGGCAAGATGAAAGTCAGTAAGGCCCACACGAACGAAGTCGGACCGAAGGCTGTCAACAAGTGGGTCTATTTCATTGACCACGATTGGAACCTGCCGATCGGTTACGTGTATCTCACGCCGGCTGACGTTTTCGGCTGGAAAATGCCGGATTTTCACGTCGCGTTCTGGGTGCGCGGCGAGGCGGTGCGATTCGATCCACACCTGTTTTATCAAGGCAGGGAAGTGGGCAAGCAATTCCTTAACGACGGCACGGAGGTTGGCCACGCGAGCTGCGAAGCCGTTATCGAGAACGGCACGACGCATTTCGTCGACGACACGCTGCCGCAGAAAGCGAAGTGGTCGCGCGTCGAGTGTGATTTCCCCAACATCAAAGGCAGCAACACGTCGGGCGAAGCACAGGAAATTTTCACGCTCGCCGCGAACCCGGGCGAATACGAATTCAAGCTGCTGTGGAACAACAAGCTTGCGCGATCGATCAAGTTCACGGTGCAGCCCGGCGGCAAGTTTGACAACGGCATTGCCACCGCGAACAAGCTGGGCTCCGACATCGTGATCGTGCCGGTCCAGATCATCGGCGATCAGGACGGCAACTGGAACCGCACCGCTTGGCAGACAGACGCGTTCTACGGCAACCCGCTAACAGGCTTTAAAGCGTTGCCGTAAGCGATCTGTGGACCGAGGCATAACTCCAATCCCCTTTACCTGGTCCTCCCGCTAGCGTGAGTCAAGTGGACAGGGGATAAAAACGGATCTTGACGAGGGCGTGTACAATGCAGGGCATGAGCGATTGCCCGCACCATTCTGTGCGTGAAGAAATTGCCAATAGCATCAGCCATGGTCTGGGCCTGGTGCTCGCAGTAGTTGCGCTGCCGATACTCATCCTTACCGCGATGCGTATCGGCAGTACGCATTTTATCGTCGGCGCGGCGGTGTTCGGCGCGACGATGGTCCTGCTGTATCTCGCGTCAACCCTCTATCATTCGATCACTCACGAAAAGACCAAGCACTTCTGTCGCTTGTTCGATCACAGCGCGATCTTTCTGCTGATTGCCGGGACTTACACGCCGTTCACGCTTGGCGTGTTACGCGGCGCGTGGGGCTGGACACTGCTGGTAATTATTTGGAGTCTCGCGATCGCGGGCATCATCATCAAGGCGTTGCCGCGCACACGTCACTCATGGATCTCGATGGTGCTCTACGTGGTGATGGGCTGGCTCGCCATCGTAGCGATCAAACCGATCTGGCAGCTAGTGCCGTTGCCGGGCATCCTGCTCATCTTCGCGGGCGGCGTGGCCTATACAGGCGGGCTCGGGTTCTTCTCCGCGCGCCGCCTGCGTTACAGCCATTTCATCTGGCACCTGTTCGTGATCGCCGGTACGACGTGTCACTTCTTCGCCGTGTTGTGGTACGCGGCCCAGTAAGTTATCTCGACTTGTACTGAAACGTGATCTTCGTCTCCTCATCCAACACGAGCGGCCGCACGAAGCGATAAGATCGTCCACCCTTCGGCACCTCCATACGCACCGGAAGAATTCCCGCGACGCGACGCTGCAGATTGAAAACGTTCTGCGACGGCGTGTTCGCGAACTGGGCCTCATCCTTCTCGTTCTTCTTTACCATGTTCTCAATGCGACGACTCTCGGTACTTAGAGAATTAGCTCCCTCAGTAACCGTCACAGTCTCCGAAACGTTTCCGACTTGCAGCGTGGTTCCGAGGCGCAGCGGCCGCGCAGCGTCGTAGTTCAGCTCCTGGCGTATGTCTTTGAAACCCTGCATCGTAATCAGCACGCTTACTGGACCAGGCGCAATGCCGCCGAGCACCCAACGACCTTCACTGTCTGAGTTCGTCCTCACCATGGCGCCCGACTGCGTGGTTACGGTGACGTTCGCACCGGGAACCAACGCACCGTTCGGGTCAACGATGATGCCGCCTAACTGACCGGGCAACAGCGCACTGAGATCGTTCCGTTTCCAGTAGTTCGGCTCAAAGTCCTCGCCGTCATCTTCAGAGTCAACCAGGAAGTCTTGCGCCGCGGGCGGAAACACTTCAGCGGAAATCGCATTGCCGCCAAACTGTTTCACCGTGAGTTGATCCGGCAGCGAAACTTCCCACGTCAACAGGTTGATCGGCAGATCCAAACGCGGCAGGCCCATGTCGTACGTGCCGTTCTTCGTGAACCGCGAGCCAGAACTCAAATACACAAACGAGACGGTGTACGCACCCGACGGATTCAAGCCGGCCCGCAACAATGGCACGCGGCTGCCGTCGGGGTCCTGCGCCGGTTTCACGGCCTGACCTTCAACTTCCGCGGTGACGATCTGCGCGCCCGGCGGCAACTCGACTTTCAAGAACGGCTGTGCGTGATTGCGAACACGCAAGCTGACTTCCGTCAGCGATCGTCCTTCGACAGTCATCAACGTCGTTACAGTCGCACGCTCCGCGACCGCCGAAAGCACGTCGGCATCCGAAAACTGCCGCCACTCGAGCTGAAGTTTAGGCGCGTCGCTCGCGCGGCGGTTGTAACGAAACGCCGCCTGCAACGGGAAGTGCGAAAGCGATCGCGTGATCGCATTGGCCTCGCGCACATCCATGCGACGCAAACCGCCCGACTCGGTCGCGACCAACTCCATCGCGCCGACAGCTTCGACCAACAACTCACCCGTCTCTCGTTGCGCGCCTTCGAAGGCAAACATCGGCGGCTCGACTTTCGTTTCGCGATTCGGGCGTTCGATTGCGATCAGGAATTGATGATTTCGTTTCGCGGGATCGTGAACCTGCAACGTCAACACGCCGTTCGCC
>DASXXL010000273.1:0-2430 GCA_036503085.1 Pyrinomonadaceae bacterium
AGCTTACCGCGACGACTGATCGCCGCGGTGATGGCGTTCGGAAGTGGCGTGCTGATCTCCGCACTTTCGTTTGATCTGATGGACGAAGCCTTCCAGCGTGGCGGGTTTGATTCGACTGCTTACGGTTTCGTCGCCGGCGCCGCGATTTACACTCTCGCAAACTGGTACATCGCGCGTCGGGGTGGCAAGCACCGTAAACGCTCCGGCGATCAGCAGCCATCGGAAGCGGAGGACAGCGGAAGTGGCTTAGCAATCGCAGTCGGCGCGCTGCTGGACGGCATACCGGAATCGATCGCGATCGGCGTGAGCATGATCAAAGGCGGAGCGGTGAGCACGGTTACCGTGGCCGCGATTTTTATCTCAAACATACCCGAGGCACTTTCGAGCTCATCGGGAATGAAGAACGCCCGCCGCTCGCCCGCTTACATCTTCGGTGTGTGGACCGGTATCGCAGTGATTTCGGCGCTCGCGTCGCTCATCGGCTTCGTGCTCTTCAGCAACGTTTCGAAAGAATGGATCGCGGCTACGACTGCAGTCGCGGCGGGCGCGATTCTCGCGATGCTGGCCGACACGATGATGCCGGAAGCGTTCGAAGAGGCGCATAACTTCGCCGGACTAATCACGGTGCTGGGATTTCTTGCGGCTTTCGTGCTGACCAAACTTGGCGGTTAATGAACCGAAACGAACGAGCAATGGCGGAACCAATTCACGACGACGTCGAGCAGTTAAAACAACAAGAGGACGTCAAGCGCGCGCTCAAGCAGACTGCGGGTAACAAGGAGATCGCTCGTCCGGCCGTCGAAACAAAACACAAGTTATTCATCGGCACTTACGCGCTCGTCCTGATCGCGCTCGGCGGCGTCTATTATCTGCTTCGCTTAAGGTTCTTCGGTTTCGCCGGCCGCTACTTGCCGTTACTGCAAAGGCTGACGCTCGGCGTCATGGCCATAGTGCTTGTTTTGGCGATCGTTAAAGTCATCAGTGTTTACGCCATCGATCGCCTCGATGACGAAGTCACGAAATACAATCTCAATCGCGTACTGCGTCTGATCACAGGCCTGGTGCTCGCCTTCATCATGCTTTCGATTCTCTTCGCCAACTGGTACACCGCGGTCGTTTCGCTCGGGTTGGTTTCTCTGATACTCGGCTTCGCGTTGCAGACACCGATCACGAGCTTCATCGGCTGGGTTTACATCCTGGTCCGTGTTCCGTATCGCGTGGGCGACCGCATCAAGATCGGCGCATCCACCGGCGACGTCATCGATGTGAGTTATCTCGACACGACGCTTTGGGAGTTTGGCGGCGAATACCTCTCATCGGATCATCCCAGCGGGCGAGTGATAAAGTTTCCGAACTCCAACGTTCTGAATACCGCGGTCTATAACTACACGTGGCCGCTCTTTCCCTACATCTGGAACGAGATCAAATTCAACGTCGCTTATGAAAGCGACCTGGAGTTTATCGCGCAGACGATGCGCGACGTGACCGAGGCTGAACTGGGCGACGTGATGATGCAGCGCATCAGCACCTTTCGCGAATTGTTGGCCCAGACTCCGGTGGACCAACTCGAGGTGCAGGAACATCCCGTCGTCTTGTTTCGTCCGAGCGAAAACACGTGGCTCGAAGCGGCGGTCCGTTATCTGGTTACGCCACGCGAAGCGGGCAGGACCAAGACGAAATTAATCAAGAAGCTGTTGACGCAGTTGAATGCCGAGCCGGATCGCGTCATGTTTCCGAAGAGCAATGCGAGATAGCTTTGCCCCAAAACTCAACGAACGCACTCTTCTCTGTGCCTCTGTGTCTCTGTGGTTAATAATTCTTAGCAAAAACCAGCCACAGAGACACAGAGGCACAGAGAAATCAGTTCGCACGCGACTTTTAGGGCAAAGCCACGCGAGATAGGAAAGGACTTATGGAGAATCACGCGCGCGCGAAAGTAGCAATCGCACATACCAATGAAAAGCATCGTTCGCCGGAACGCGTTTATGACCTGGTTGCCGAAGCACTCGCTCATCTCGGCGGGATGCAGGCGTTCGTTAAGCCGGGTCAAACCGTTCTCATCAAACCGAACCAGACCGTTTACTACTCGGCCGAAGAAGGTTGCACAACTGATCCGCTCGTGGTTGGTGCGCTGGTAAGACTCGCGAAAGAAGCGGGCGCGGCAAGAGTTCAAGTCGCAGAGTCGTCGGGCGGCTTTTTCTCCTCGATGCAGTGCATGAAGATCACGGGCATGGCTGCCATCGCGGAACGAGAGGGCGCCGAACTGATCGACTTAGGAAGTGACGATACGCCAAATCGCACGGTCCGGATCCCGAATGGACGCGTTATTCAAGAACTGCCTTTGCCCGCGCCGCTGCTGGACGCTGACGTAATCATCGACGTTCCCAAAGCGAAGAATCATCACATCGAACCAATCTCCGGCGCGTTGAA
>DASXXL010000274.1:0-1770 GCA_036503085.1 Pyrinomonadaceae bacterium
GTCGGCGACTGACCAAAGACTAACACCCACGGTCGGCGCACCCGCGTACATGAAAGCGCGCGTGAGGCCCATCACGCCTTCGCCTCGCTTTTCTTTGCCGAGTCCGGTTTCGCAGGCCGAAAGCATAACGAGAGGAGAACCGAGCCGTAGATTAAAAACTTCATCAGTACGCACAAAGCCGTCCCGCGTCTTGTTACCGACGAGCGATAGGACCACGCCCGTAAACTGCGGCCGCTCTGCGTTGAGTAGACCGTGCGTCGCGACGTGAATGATGCGGTACTTGCTCATGTCGCGCGTGTCGAGGTTCTCTTCGCTCGCGTCGAGATCGAGCCAGACGTCTGCTTGTCCACCTGACGCTTTGGCGAGCTTCGAGATCTGTTCGGCCTCGATGCGCGTGCCGGTGAGCCGCGCCAACGGCAGACCTTGCATCGCCGCGTTCGTCGCGGCAGGCGTTGGTGTGCTTCCGTCCACGTCGGCGAGCGCGCTTTGAATGCCGAGGCCACGGGCTTCTGCATCGGTGCCGGCAGTCGCGGCGGCGGGAGCCTTCTTCGCCCGCGCGTCGTTGGAGTTGAAGACCGGGTCGGCAATGATCAGCAACGCACGGCTGTCTGTCTTCGCGCGCTGCTGCTTGATGGCGCCGACGACTGAAGCCGAAGGCGCGTAAATGATCTCGTTTGTCTTGACGAGATAATTGAGTGAAGCGAAGTCGCCGCCGTCCGCAGTCTTGAGCAGGACTTCAAACGGAACGTAATTAAGCGCGCCGTCGGCGACGATCATGAGGCGTTTCTCGCCGAGCATTGAAGCAGCCGGTTCGAGCGCGACTTTGTAAAGCGCGTTCGCTGCAGCGACGAATGGCGCAGCGTCGGCGGGCGCTGCCGCAGCGACACCCAAACCACGATTCGCTTCGGCCACGTCAATACCGACGATGCGCCGTTGCAGTTTCGAAGGAATCAGTTGCGCGCGCAGATCCATCGCGAGCTTCTCGATATTCGCGCGGCTCGGGAGCTTGAACAGACTCACCGCATCTTTGCTGACCGCAAACAGGTATGAGTCGTCAGGCTGCAGCGAATACTCGACCAACATCGTTTTGTCGTCGAGCACGTTCTGCTGCACTTCAGCGAGCGTCAACGGCTTGTTCGCGGTGAGCGCTGCGTAACGCGGACTCGCCGTACGAATCTGGTTTTCGATCTCCTCGTACTCCGCCTGGAGCTTTTCGAGGTCCGCGTCGAGCTCTGCCGGTTTTTTCTTCAACTCCTCGTTCGAAACATTAACTCCGGTCAGAACGTCGGCGATGTCCTGTTGCTTATCTAAATTCTCCTGCTTGCGTTTCAACAACTCCGCCGGAACGCCTTCCGTAATCGTGGCGTCGGTCTCACTCAACAGATCCAGCAGCGAACGCGCGCGCGATTGTTCGTTGATCCGAAACGCCTCGCTCGCATACTCGAGCGCCTTCCCACTCAACGGCGCACCGGGCGCCGAACCGGATAACAAAGCCGTCGCCGCATTCGCACTCGCCGCTTCGTCGAACACGTCTTTGATCGTCGACAAGAACGTCGAGCGCGATTCATCAGCTCTCAGACTTCCCTGCCGCAGCGTCTCGATCGTGGCGAGCGACTCGCGATAATTCGTCAACGCCTGTTCGCGCAGGCCCATCGACTTCTTCGGATCTTTCTCCTGCATCGCTTGCAGCCACAAACTGCGGCCCAAGCCACGTTGCGCGGGCCACATCAGATCGAGTCGCTTGTCGTCTTGCGCGCCCATCTTCGCGTC
>DASXXL010000275.1:0-6989 GCA_036503085.1 Pyrinomonadaceae bacterium
TTCGTCGCCTGCGCCCGCGAACCGCGCCACCAGCACGCTCATGCCGGTAAACAACGATGAGATAAACACGATCACAACCAGGAAAATCTGCCAGCTCACGCCGATCGCGGCGTTTCCCTTGTAACCGACGAGATGGCCGACGAGGATATGGTCCACCATGCCCTGCAGACCGCCGATCGCGTTCGTCAGCATCGTGGGCCAGGCGATCTTCCAGACCGCCGGTTGCAGCGGTCCTTCGACAATCGACCGATCGAATCGCGTTTTACCGGAGAGTTCTTTCAAGCTTGCGTACCTTCGCTAACAAGCGCGGGTTCTCGATCTTCTGCGTCATCGCTTCAAACTCGGGCGTCCCGCCGCGCCAACGCAACTCCTCAACGTCCGCAAACAGGGGCGCGTCAGTCTTCAAAATCGCGAGCTCTTTGAACAGCAACGCCAGCGGACGCTTCTCTTCATTCAAGACGCTCGGCGGAAAGTCTTCCAGCGCGCCGTAGCGATTGATCAACTGTGCCGCCGTCTTTGGACCACAACCGGAAATTCCGGGGTAACCATCCGCTGCATCACCCACGAGCGCGAGATAGTCGGGAATAAACCGCGGCTCGACGCCAAATTTCTCCCGCACGCCCTCTGCATTACGAATCACATTGCTCCGGCGATCGATTTGCACGACGCGATCGTCGACCACGCACTGTGCTAGATCTTTGTCGGGCGTCCAGATGCAGACTTTCTCCACACGTTCGTCTTGCGCGGCGAGATGAGCCGCGGACGCGAGCGCATCGTCGGCTTCGAGTTCGACCATCGGCCAAACAACCACGCCCATCGCGGCGAGCGCTTCTTCCAACGGTTCAAATTGCGCGCGCAACGCTCGTTCGATTCCCGCGCCGGTCTTGTAACCCGGCCACAGCTTATTGCGAAACGATTCGATGATGTGGTCGGTCGCGACGCCGACGTACGTTCCGCCTTCGTGGATCATCTGCGCCACCGTTGTTAACACGCCCGACACAGCGCCGTAAGGCGGATCTGTTTTCTTAAAGCGGCGGATTCCGTAGAAGTGGCGGAAGAGTTCGTAAGTGCCGTCGAGGAGATGTACGATCATGTGTCCCGGCAGCTTAAAAAATTTCTGTGCTGGTGTCGAATTCGCGCGCGGCCGTTCGATTAACCAGTGAAAGTTCGAAAAACATTTAAGGAGAACGAAAGATGCGAGTAATGGTGATTGTTAAAGCGACTGCAGAATCGGAAGCCGGGAAGATTGACCCGGCGGCGTTCGAGAAGATGGGCACTTACAACGAGGAACTCGTGAAGGCCGGGATCATGCTCGAAGGCGAAGGACTCCAGCCGAGTGCGAAAGGCAAACGGGTCAAGTTTTCAGGCACAAACCGGATCGTTACGGATGGCCCATTCGCGGAGACGCGCGAGCTGATCGCCGGGTTTTGGATTTGGAAAGTGAAGTCGATCGAGGAAGCGGTCGAGTGGCTGAAGCGGGCGCCGTTCGGCGACGGCGTGGAGCTCGAGATCCGTCCGATGTACGAAACGGAAGAGTTGGTCGACGAACTCATGCCCGAACTGCGTGAGCGGAACGAGCGACTTCGCGCCGACGTCGCCAAGTTGAGGCAATCGTGAGAGCCATCCACAGATTACGCAGATTTACTCTGCGGAATCTGTGGATTGCTTGCCGAACGCGTACAAGGCGCTGCGGGTGCGGATGTAGAGACGGCCGTCTGCGATGGCGGGGGTGGCGAAACATTCGTCGTCGAGCTCGTTCACCGCCAACACTTCCCATTCACCGGCAGCTTTCAATACCGAAACCTGTCCGCCTTGTCCGATCAGAAACACCTTGTCGTCCGCGGCCACTGGCGACGAGAAATATTTGTCAATCGCGCCGTGCAAACGTCCCTGCTTGATCACGTTGCCGGTCGAAGGATCGAACGAGAGCAGAATTCCGCTGTCGTTAATCATGTATAGCACGCCTTTGTAGAGCAGCGTCGACGGCACTTGCGGCACGGGCTTCGTGTAACGCCAGCGAATCGCGGTAGCTGTCTGGTCACCCTGCCCGCCCATCTTGATCGCGAGCAGTCCATTCTCCGACGCCATCATCGCGCGAAACACTTCCCAATCTTTCGCATCGAGCTTCTCATCGCGATTCGTGTCGAAAGCTTCGAACGCGCCGTTAACCATTTTGTCCATCGGCGTGTCGCCAACGGCTTCCGCTTTCGTAATCTTTCCGTCTTTGTCTTTGTCGTATCGCGCCAAAGCCTCTTCGAACGAAATCGTCGGAATCTGCCGGCCCGGCTGGTTCTGCGGAAAGCCCCAGCCGTTGATGTAAAGATACTCGCCGTCCTGGCTCGCGATCGATTTCATCTCGCACGCCAACCCGCGCACCCACCAAACACGCTTTCCGTCCGCGACCGAATACGCCGAGAGTTGAAACGACTCGGGCACGACGATCTGTTTCGGACCTTGCTTCGGCTGGTAAACGATCGGCGTCGAATAACCCGAGATCACGACCGGCCGCTCGACTTTCCAGCGTACGTGTCCATTGTTCTTATCGATCGCGATCAAATATGACGACGGATAATCCTGATCGACCGGCAGGATCACTTTGTCGTCGACGAGAATCGGCGACGCGCCAAAGCCGTAGAACATATTGAACGGCCCGAGCGGCACCTTCCACCGCATGTTGCCGTTCGCGTCATACGACAACATGCCGTAGTCCTGAAAGAACACGTAGACGTTCGAGCCGTCAGTCACCGGACTCGGCGACGCCGGACCATTCACGTTCTGCAAACGCCCGGTCTGCGTGCGCGGCACTTCCTTTTGCCACAGGATCTTTCCGCTCGCGCGATCGAGACAGATCACAAGCAACTTATCTTTATCGAACGCGGTGACGAAGATGCGATCTTTCGTCAGCACCGGTGATGAGTGACCAGCCGGCAGCGCCGTTTTCCAGATCACGTTCTTCGCTGGTCCAAACTGTTCCGGCAGGCCGGTGGTGGCGGAAACACCGGTGCCGTTTGGACCGCGAAATTGCGACCATTCCTCACCGGAAATAAACGTGGCAAGCACGAGGGCGAGAAGTGTTTTAGTCATAGCGGCGCTGATTCTAACAGTGTAATCTTTGAATATGAAAACAATTCCCCTGCTCCTCGTCCTGCTGCTAGCCGCTTCTGCGTTTGCGCAAAGACCGAAGCCCACCGTCCTGTTCGACTTCCGCAAAGACGACGCGCACGCGTCACCGAAAATCTCAGCCGCCACGCAACACGAGGTGCTGTCGAAAGTTTTTCGCCGTTACTTATCGGATGCGAAGAGATGCGCCGCGAATTTTGATGCAGGTGACGACTACCTCGCCGGCGCGCGCCGCGCGGGACAGGTCGTGCCGCAGATTGCCGAAATGGCGACCGGGAGTTTCACTGCTGCCGGACAGAACGAAACTGCTTACGTGATCTTCGTCAACGAATGCAACGCTTCGCACGCCGACAACTTCGGCTCGAAACGCGTCGCGATCTTCTCGGGACCGAAACTCGTTGCGGACATGGACGTCGAATTCCGCGGCAGCATCGCGTTGAAAACGGATCTGAATGGAGACGGTATTGACGAGTTGTTGATGACGGGCGGCGATATGGGCCAGGGAGAGTTGGTCGAAACGGCGGCGTTGTTGAGTTTTCAAAACGGGCGCATGCGTGTCATTCAGGATTTCGGCACCGTCGTTGACGATACCTGTGCGACGGCGATGCCCGGCAGCACAACAAAAGCCGCGGTGCTTACCTACACGAACGCTGCGCCCGGTCAAATGCCAAAGATCAAGGCCGACAATTACGTTGCCGGCTGCACGAGGGTAAAACGCTGGCGGCCTTTCAAAGGCGAGATGTGAGATCTCAGCCCTCGATGTAAGATCTCAGCCCGCAGCCGCTGCTTCGAGATCCTTGATGACGAGCTTTTTCATACCCATCATTGCCTGCATCACGCGCTGTGCTTTCGCGGGGTCAGGTTCCGTCCAAACCTTCAGCAACTCGTCAGGCGTGATCTGCCACGACAGGCCAAACTTGTCTTTCAACCAACCGCACTGACTTTCCTGTCCACCGTCGGCGGTCAACTTCTCCCAGTAGTAATCGACTTCTTCCTGCGTCTTGCAATGCACGAGCAGCGAGATCGCTTCGTTGAACTTGAAGTGTGGTCCGCCGTTCAGCGCCGTGAACCGTTGGCCCTCGAGTTCGAAGTCGACAACCATCACCGATCCGGTCGGGGCCGGACCGCCTTCGGGGTAACGAGCTATTGTCAGAATGCGGGAATTCTTGAAAACGGAAGTGTAGAAGTTCGCTGCCTCTTCGGCGTTGTTATCGAACCAAAGAAAAGTCGTGATCTTTTGCTGCCGTGGTTCGGGGGTTATGTTAGTTGCTGCCATTTTGATCTCCTTTTTGATGCTTCTTACCAGCTAGTCGAACGAGGGGACGCCGGATCGACACTCTGCCCGGATCTTTTGTGGAAAGTTTGTCTGCGTGTAAGAATGTCACGCAAAACATCGAGTGATCGGGGGACGAAAATGGCTGTACTTCTACAGGAGTATTCGGTGCAGGTGGTTGGTCCTGACGGCGCCACGTACGACGTGCGCAGTTATGGTGAAGAGAGAGACGACGGCACGTGGATGGGCTGGCTGGAGTTTGATCCGACTGACTCGACTATGCCGCGCTTGAGCACCGATCAGGAGACGTCGCAACCAAATCGCACCGCGATCGAGTACTGGGCTACCGGACTCGAGCCGGTCTATTTCGAAGGTGCGTTTAGCAGAGCGCGAAGCGGTGATTAAGTGACAAGCGAAAGTCACGTATGAACCTGATCCGCGATCTTCCTGTTCGCCCCAGTCTTCAGAAACTTCGCCACGAAGCGGAGACGCTTCACAACGAAGAACAAATCACGCTGCCGGACGCACAAGAGAAACTCGCGCGCAGCTACGGCGCGCCGAACTGGTCGCGGCTGGTCCAAAGCTGCGAACTGATCGACGCGATCTGGCTTGATGATCCCGCAGCGCTCCGCAAGCTGATCGATCGCAATCCAAACCTGCTGCACGAAAATGCGCGCATCGTTAAAGACAACTGGGGACCGCCGCTCACGTACGCAGCAAACCTCGGCCGCAACGAAATCATTCGCCTGCTTTACGATCTCGGCGCGAGAGATCTGCAATCAGCCATGGTCGCGCGCTGCTGCAAAGCAAGATCGACACCGCGCGGATGCTGTACGAGATGATGGGCTCACCACCGTTGCCTGACGGCGTACTCGGCGGCGCGGCGTACACGTTGAGCGCGACCGGCACTCAGCTCGCGCTCGAACTCGGCGCGAAAGTCGTCGCTGAAAACGGCAAGCGCCTCGCACCCGTCGACATCGTGTTGGAAACCGACAGCCGCAAGCCGAAAGCAAAACACCGCATCCTCGAACTCTACGTCGAACACGGGCTCACACTTCCGGATACGCCTGTGATGGCGCTGCATCGTGGCCGGATCGATCTACTCGAAGATCACCTGCGCCGCGATCCCGAGTTGCTAAGTCGCACGTTCACTCACGAAGAAATCTATCCGCCCGAGTTCGGCTGTCACGACGAAGTGCTCGCCACGCAAGGCACGCCGCTCAAAGGCACTACACTGCTGCACCTCTGCGCCGATTACGACGAGCTCAAGATCGCGCGCTGGCTACTCAACAAAGGAATGGACCCGAATGTTAGGGCTGCCGTTGACGCGGACGGGTTCGGCGGACATACGGCTCTTTTCGGAACGGTCGTATCGCAGCCGAACTTCTGGATGAACTACAACGATCGCGGGCCGTACGAAGCGCCGTTCACGCAACTCCTCATCGACCGCGGCGCTGACCCCAACCTCAAAGCTTCCCTCCGCAAGAAGCTGCACGAAGGCTACGCGCCAAAATACGACGTAGAAAACACCTACGAATATCGCGACGTGACGGCGCTCGAATGGGGTCGCCAGTTTCACGCGAAAGTGTTTGTCAGTGAGCCGGCTATGAAGCTGATCGAAGCGGCTGCAGGCGCAAAATAATGTAACCAAGCACGGTGTTTGCGTGTCTTAAAGATCAGGTCGGGCTCTCCCACGCAAGACGGGAAATGCCCGACCATAGTTTTTTAGGACTTAGGGGGAAAAAGGATGAAAAGAGTACTCGGAATCGCATTCGCGTTGCTTACTTTAGGTTTTGTTGTCCCGACCGAAGCGAAAACAACGGAAATTTCTAATCAAATCGCAACTGTGGCCGCGAACGCAGCGCCACAATGGCAGCGTAATCGACGTTGGGAACGGCGAGACAACCGGCGGTGGGAACGGCGCTACAACACACGTGCTGTGACGCGTTCACGAATCGTCCGTTATGGCCGCCGAGTGTACCGTGAGACGTACGTCGTCAGGTACTTCCCGAACGGCCGCGTCGATACGCGATTAATCAGCCGCACGCGCATCAGCTAAGTGCGGTCGCAGTAAAGTTCAAGGAGGTTAGGAAGTTTAGATGAAAGGCAAATACTTACGACGAGTTGGCGGTCTGATCCTCACCGCGCTACTGCTCACTGGCATCGCATTCATTTCCCCGAGCGATGTACAGGCGCAGGGTCGCCGGAGGGTCGTTATTGTTCGGCCTATTCCTTATCGGATCTATCGTCCGTTTGGGTTCGGTCGTGGCTATTGGGGTTACCCGTACGGCTGGGGCTATAGCCCGTGGGGTCCATACGGAAGCTACTACAGCCACTATGTCTTTGATAACGGCGAAGACGCTGTGAACCAGGCATACAAGGACGGTTTCAAGACCGGTAGGGACGATGGCAAGAAAGCGAAGAGCTTCAGCCCGGAACGCTCCCATTATTTCAAGGAGGCGGGCTTTGGTAACTTCGCGGAAGCGTACCGCACTGGTTTCTCTCGTGGATACCACGAAGGTTACCGCGCCGGACAGAACGAACGAGCCCTGAAGGAAAGGGCCGGCTAACGCTCATCCCCTTATCCCTTTCCCTG
>DASXXL010000276.1:0-5223 GCA_036503085.1 Pyrinomonadaceae bacterium
CAGCGCTTCGATTTGTTGTGGCGTAAGCGGCGGCACGTCGGGAAAGCGCCGGGCCGATTCGATGTACTGTCGTTGATAGATCGTCGAGACCAGTCCTTCGTGATAGTTGAAAACAGGAATGTTGAAATACGGTTTGCTGCCTGCTGGGGTTTCGCCGCGTCGGTCCGTTTCGATTGGCTGCATTAAGACTCTGACCAGATCGGACCGTCGCTGGCGCATCTCGTTGAAGATCGTTGTCGACGATACCAGGCTCGACAGTCCACCGGATTTCGCCTTGTGCAAACACAACAATCCGACGACGTCGCACGAATCGGTATGGTAAGTCTGTCGCTCACGCGTCTGGTAAATGCGTGTATTGGGATCGTCACCCGACTTCCCTAAATCTTTAACATGCCCCAGCAAATGCCCCGCCGCATTCTGCATCCTGAGCGCCCCAAGCTGTCCCCCAATCACCAAGAAGGCTATCGCCGCCTCCCTCCTGGTCCAACTCTGAACCGGCAACCCCTTAATAACCACAAACCCCTGCCCCTCGAGCACCTCCTCCAGCATCCCCCGCAACCTCGCCCCAAGCGTCGGCAACGCAACATCCCTCGCCATGATCGTCCTTAGCTTCTCAATCCCACCTTCAGCTCTCTCAACCGCACACCTAACCTCCTCAACCTCCTCGTTCGTCAACCACTCAATCCAATCTCTTTGGTGAGCGCTCGCCCGTCCATACCAAACCGAACGGTCGTGTACAGCCGGCGGTAAATTTGAATTAGTAGGAGTAGAGGAAGCAGCTTTCATTGTGCGCTGCGGATCTATAACACATTCTTACGAACGATGGGGCATGTCATCTTATTCAGAAAAGTCGACGAAGACTTCTGCTCGGTGGAAGTCGAGGAAACCTTGGTGCTGGTTTGAACGCGAGCGGAGCCGGTCGTTGACGTCGATTCCAAGCTTTGCAGGTTCGATACCCTCAATTGCAGGAGATCTAATTAGTCGACCAGCCTCGTCGAAGGTAATTAGACCTTTATCAAACAACTGATCGTATTGAGGCAGTAACAATAAGCCATTATATGGATCGAGACGTTCGGCATTTGTACTAAAGCGCCATGGTTTGATATGGGATGCTCGTAGCACATTCGGGAGTATCACGTTTGTCACGGCGCAACCTTCCCACATTTCAAGCAACTGTTGTCGAAAAATGCCTTGTCCGATTCGTGCTTTTATAACACTTTGTCGTTCGGTTTCGATGAGATTGGCGACTTCAGCTTGATGAGTCGTTATGTCGTCTAACGCGCTTTGATCGTGGTCCAACCGAAAGACAAACTTCGTTGGTCTAGCTGGCACGAAACCAACGCTGGTAACTATAACCCGACCCTTGTATTCAAAAGCGGAGTGATGAATCTCGCGATAAAAGAGATGAATCTCTTCGCCCGATCTACTGGACTCCGCTATTCGCTGATCGTTTCCATGTCTCTTCTCACCTTCCCAGAAGAGATATTCACCACTTATATAATCGTTGTACTGCTCGAAACTGTCTTGCTTAATGCGAGTGACAAACAGGATTATCTGACCGCCACCACGGGGACAAAACACTCCTCTCGAAATGGCTTCATATCCGCGAAAGCCCCACTGATTGGCCAGCCAAGGGCGATCGTATCTTTTGCCAATTTCTATATTCGAGAAGTTGAGCACTCGATGTCAGCCGCCTTGGTGATCCGTTTCACCGGCTATTCGTCAGCTCGCCTAACAACTCCAGCAGCTTGTCGTAATCCACCGGCTTCACCAGATGCCCGTTGAACCCAGCTTCCTGCGACTTGCGGCGGTCGGATTCCTGGCCCCAGCCGGTTAGCGCGATCATGATGATGTCTTTGCCCCATGACTGTTCGCGGATGCGACGACAGACTTCGTGGCCGTCAAGTTTTGGGAGGCCGATGTCCAGCAACATCACGTCCGGACGATGCTTCTCCGCTGCTTCCACCGCTTCCAAACCGTCGTGAGCGACGTATGTCTGGTTGCCGGTGAGCTCCAATAACATCGACAGCGAGTCAGCAGAGTCGCGGTTGTCGTCGACGATCAAGACGCGGCGCTGAAGTTGCGATTCCTCGACCGACTGCGATCCAACACGAGCGCCGTCTGGTCCGGCGTCGCCAGCCCGCGCCAGCACCGGCAAATGCACGACAAACTCACTGCCCAATCCCTCACCCGCACTCCGCGGTTCAATCGAGCCACCGTGCATCTCCACCAAACGCTTCACCAACGTCAAACCAATCCCCAACCCGCCCTGCGATTGATCCGACGTCTTATCAACCTGCATGAACATGTCGAAAATACTGTTGAGCTTGTCCGGTGGTATGCCCGCGCCGTTGTCCCTAACGGTCACCACCACCTCACCAGCCCCAAGCTCAGCAGTCAGCGCGATGACACCTTCCGGACCCGTGTACTTCGCACTGTTATTCAGCAGGTTGCCAAACACCTGCGCGAGGCGCGCGCGGTCCGCGTACAGATAAATCGGCTCGTCAGGTAACTCAATCACCAACTCGTGTCCCGCCGCATCGAGCAGCGGACGCGCCACTTCAACCGCTTGCTGAATCGCTGACGAAAGCTCGATTTCACCGCGCCGCAGCTCGAGCCGATCGTGCGTGATGCGATTCAAATCAAGCAGGTCGTCAACGAGCCGGACCATCTGGTCCAACTGGCGCTCGATCGTCTCATGCGCGCGCTGCAAAACTTCACCATCGCCTTTCGCATGCTTCAAAACTTGCAGCATGTTGCTCATCGGCGCTAACGGATTCCTCAGCTCGTGCGCCAGCGTCGCCAAAAATTCATTCTTACGCTGATCAGCCACCGACAAATCCATCGCCAGGCGGCGTAAATTATCTTCGAGTCGCTTTCGTTCCGTAACGTCCTGGCTGACAGTCGCAAACCCAAGCGGCTTACCGGCTTCGTCTCTTAGCAGCAGCACCTTGTAAGCCATCCAACGAGCCGCGCCAGTTTTGAAGTGACGAAAACGAACCTCGATCTCGCCGTGCCCGGTTTCGAGCACACGCGGAAGAAACTCGTTCATGATCAGCGGCTGATCTTCCGGAAAGAAGAAATCTTCAATCGCCGCGGCGCGTGCCTCGTCGATGTTATCCAAACCCACCAACTGCAAGCCGGCGCGGTTGATGAAGAAGGGAATACCATTCATGTCACACATGCCGATGAAGTCGGTACTATTCTCGATCAGCGTGACGAAGTTTTGGCGCTCGCGCTCGATGCGCCGGCGTTCAGTTACATTACGCGCGATCTTGGAAGCACCAATCACCGTGCCGGTGTCGTCCACGATCGGTGAGATAGTGAGCGAAACGGTGATGCGCCGGCCGTCACGACGCACGCGCTCGGTCTCGAAATGCTCCAGCCGTTGTCCGGTGCGCAACTGTGCGATGATCTGATCTTCTTCATCGACCCGCTCCGGCGGAATCACGAGCGAGATGTGCTGGCCGATAGCCTCTTCAGCGGTGTAACCGAACAGCCGTTCAGCCGCCGCATTCCAACTTTGAATAAGACCGTCAAGCGACTTACTGATAATCGCGTCGTTGGAAGACTCGACGATCGCCGCCAGCAGCCGCGCGGTCAGCAGTTGCTCGGCTTTGCGCTGCTCGATGAGACGCTGCGCCGTAACGTCGCGAAAGATCAGCACGCAGCCGGAAACGAGTCCGGCCTCGTTGCGAATCGGCGCCGCACTGTCGTCGATTGGACGCTCGCTGCCGTCCTTCTTGATCAGCACTGTGTGGTTTGCGAGTCCGACGACCAGACCTTCGCGCAAGGCGCGCAATGCCGGATTCTCAACCGGCGCACGCGTGGCTTCGTTGACGATCTTAAACACAGTGTCGAGCGGCTGGCCCAGCGCCTCGCTGTATGACCAGCCGGTCAACGACTCAGCGACTTCGTTGAGGTAAGTGATGCCGCCGTTCATGTCAGTCGTGATGACGGCGTCGCCGATGCTGCGCAGCGTGACGCGAAAAACTTCCCGCCGCTCCGTCGCTCGTGACTGCGCCACGCGTGCCGCTTCGCCGAAGACGACGATCAGCGCACACGTGAAAATGTAAGCGACTAATCCGACTCTGTTGGCGGTGCTGGCGAAATCGAAGCCAAAGCGCGGAAGAATGAAGAGGTAATGACAGACTACATATCCAATGGCGGCCATCGGAATCGCCACCCGATAACCACCGACCCATACCGCGGCCGCCACTGCCCCAAACAGCGTGACGAGCGGCAGCGTGTCCCCCATCAGTGGGTTGAGTGCCCACCGCACCAGCACGGCCAAAACGACCGCTGCGAGTCCGATCGCGTATGGTTTTAGCGAGGAGCGCACCTGCAAGCCCTGAAAATAATCTACTGCAAAACTGATCTAACTTTTCGCTCGTACGAGGTATCTATATCACTGAACGACTGCGAATTGAACCGGAGTATCGATGACGCCGCCTGAATCGCCTGACGAACTGCTCGTGATCGGGGCGATTCTCGGCAACCTCGACGCTTTCGAGCAGTTGGTGGTGCGTTATCGTCCAGCGGTCGTGCGGCTCGCGCGTACGATCGTCGGCCCCGACGATGCGGAAGACGTGGCGCAGGACTCGCTGCTACTCGCGTTCAAAGCGCTGCCTGCAATCGAAGAGCCGCGCAAGTTTCCCGCGTGGTTGTCGGCGATAACTCGCAACCGAGCGTTGCGTTTTAGCAAAAGTGAAACGGCTCATTCAAGTAAGCGCGTGCCGCTCGATGAGGCGTTGCTCGAGAAGATCGAAGCACTCGCGAAACCGCTCGCGGAAAAAGAACGCGACGAGGCGATGATCGAAGCGATGGAGAGTTTGCCGGCTGATTACGCGCTGCCTTTGAAACTGCGCTTTCTTGACGAGATGCCGCTCGACCGCATCGCCGCATTCATGGGCGTGCCGTTGTCCACGGTGAAGTGGCGCATTCATCACGGCAAAAAACTTTTGCGAGCAAAGGTCGAGTCAACGAACTAAAACAGGAGTACCCAAAATGGAAAGAGAAACAGTGAAACTGCTCAACGTCTTGCGACGAATCGCACGTGCGGCTGGCTACGCCGCCTGGACCAGAGCGGGCGCGGACGCGACGCAATTTTGCGTAGCGCAATACAACCGCGTCCTTGCTCGACTCTCAGAACTCGAACCGGCCATCAAGCCGCTGTTCGCGCCTTTGAATGAGTCGGCGTCGCCGGAAGTGATCCGCATCGCC
>DASXXL010000277.1:0-1612 GCA_036503085.1 Pyrinomonadaceae bacterium
GCGTGATCGACTTCAGCCAACGCATGGCACGCGAGACCGGGTTTGCGCCCGCAAGATGACGCGGCGGCTCGGGCACGACGCTTTGAAACGATGCCGCGCCCGAGTCGATCTCCTGAAGCACTTGCCGCAACTCGTTGCGAAAGTCTTCCATGTTTTGAAAACGATCTTTCGGTTCCTTTTCGAGCGCGCGATCGATCGCTTGCTGCAAGCGCGGCGGTATCGGACTCGAACGCAATTCGGAAATCGGGCGCGGTGGATCGTGCAACACAGCGTGGCGCACGTCGATTGTCGTTTTGCCGCGAAACGGCCAGGTGCCGGAGAGCATTTCGTAAAGCAGCACGCCGAGCGAAAAGATGTCGGCGCGTTTGTCGACGCGATCGCCGCGCGCTTGCTCGGGCGCGGCGTACGTCGCGGTGCCGTAGGGCACACCGATTTCGGTTAGTTCCGTGTGATGAATGCCTCTGGTCGCGGCTTGATCCTCGTCGAGGAGCTTGGCGAGACCGAAGTCGAGCACCTTGACCTGGCCTGACGACGTGACCATCACGTTGCCTGACTTGATGTCGCGATGAATGATGCCGCGGCTGTGCGCGGCCGCGAGCGCGTCGGCGACTTGGACGCCGATCAGCACCGCGGTTTTTAGTTCGAGCGGACGGCCCGCAACGAGTTGGCGCACGTTCTTGCCCTCGACGTACTGCATCGCGATGAAGTGCATGCCGTCTTGTTCGTCGAGATCGAAGATGGTGCAGATGTTGGGATGGTCCAACGAAGAGGCGAGTCGCGCCTCGCGTTCGAATCGTTTGAGGTTGGTTTCCTTCGCGCTCAGCTCCGGCGGAATGACCTTGATTACCACCGTGCGTCCGAGCTTGTTATCGACGGCTTTATAGACCGCTCCCTGACCGCCCACGCCGAGCTTTTCCGTGATGCGATAGTTGCGAATGGTCTTGCCCAGCATTGCTTTTGCCTTGACAGGATTCACAAGAAGGGCCGATCAGCTTGTGAATACTGTCAATCTGTCTACTCACTCGAACGTGGCGAGCAGTTCGTCAGCAGTGGCGGTGGCGGTACCGACTTTGCCGACGACGATGCCGGCGGCGCGGTTGGCGAGTGACGCCGCTTCGAGCATCGTCGCGCCGGAAGCGAGCGCGGCTGCCAGCGTCGCGATGACGGTGTCGCCCGCGCCGGTGACGTCGTAAACTTCGCGCGCCGCCGTTTCGACGTAAACAGGTTGGCCGCCAGCTTCGAGCAACATCATCCCGCGATCGCCGCGCGTGATCAGCACCGCGTCGCAGCCGAGTTTTTGTTGAATGATGCGCGCCGCGTCGTGCGAACCGTTGTCAGAATGATCTTCGGTGTCGCTCATGCGCAAAGCTTCATGATGATTCGGCGTGACGAGCGTCGCCGGGCGATACGAGTTGAAGTTGCGCAGTTTCGGATCGATCAGCACCGGCACACGCTCATAAGCAAACGGTAGGATCTCGCGCAGTATCGCTGGCGTGACCACGCCCTTGTCGTAATCGGAAACGACAAACGCGTGCGCCTCCGCAAGCCCTTCTTTCAAGTTGTCGATAATCTGCCGTTCGACTTGCGAACTAACCGGTGCGCGCGATTCGCA
>DASXXL010000278.1:0-3938 GCA_036503085.1 Pyrinomonadaceae bacterium
GATCCGTGGCCGATCAGGAAAACGAAGAGAACATTGTTCGCATCGAGTTGCGACTTGAGTTGTGCGAACGTGCGCTTCACGTCTTCCGCGGTGGCGTTTGGCACGACCTTCGTGTGTTCGGCGCCGAATCCGTAATGATCCGAGAGCGCGGTTTTCAGTTCGGTGGTCCACTGCTCGAACTGTTTTGCGTAAGCCTCCTCGCCGCCCGCGCCTGTTACGATTACAGCAAACTTGTTCGGATCGGCGCGCGCGTTGTTCTGAGCCGACGCTACCGTTGCGAAAAGAAGAACGGGAATAAAAATCCCGATTGCAAATCCGTAAGATCTCCAGTTCACGCCAACCCCTCGCGCTTTCTTAAAAACCACTCCGCGCTCAACAACCCGACCAGCAACACGAAATTCACCGGCATGTCCCACAAATCTTTCGTCACGCGCTCCGAGTAAGGCGTTTGCCGATACGTTAGATCGTCCAACAGCGACTTTACTTGCGCGGGCGTGTAGTACTTTCCGCCCGTTTCAGCCGCGATGCGTTTCAACAACTCGCTGTTTTGCGCCGCGCTGTAGTATTCGCGATTCAGATCGCTCACCAAAACATTTGACTGCGCGTTCAACTGGCCCAGGCTCGCGCTCGTGCCCACCAGCTCGATTCGATGTTGGCCCAGCTCGTCGGCCTTGAACTCGCCCGTGTAGATGTTCGCGTTGTTCAGCGTTGTAAACTTCAACGGCACGTCAACGGTCGCGCCCGACGGCTTCGTTACGCGCGCGGTCGCGTGCGCGTCGCCGACCGCGTTGAAGCTCTTGTCGCGCACGTCAACGACGATGTTCACCGTGTCGTCCATCGAGTAGACGTCTTTCGCGGTGCTGATCTCGATCTGCTGCGGCGTGCCGCTCACAACATAACGCAGCATCTGCCGCCAAAACGTTTCGTGCGAGTTGTTTTTTGCATCCATTCTCATGCGCCAACGCCACGTGTCGGCTGCGGTTAGGGCCAGCGTTTGTCCGCGTCCGTACCGTTGTTGCACGAGCAGCGGTACGCGCGCGCCTGAGCCGTCGGCTTTGCGCGCTTCGAGCAGGACCGTCGCGCCGGGTTTCACGTTCATCAGTGCTTCGGAGATCGAGATCGGCGGCAGGTCGTTCCAGATCTTTTGGTTCGCGCCGCGGTCGTCGTTCAGGCGCGTGATCGGATGCGCCTGGCCCGCGCCGGTTAAGAATGGCTTGTAGACCGGCGCGTAAGAATTCGCATCGTCAACTGGTCCACCAGTCAATGAAAGCGGCAACAGATCGTCGAGCGGCGTGCCTTTGTACTTGCCACCGTCGAACGACAAACGACCGCCGAGCGCGAGCAGGCCGCCGCCGCGCCGTGCGACAAACGCCTCGATCGCGCGCAACTGATCGGCACTGAAGAAACCCGCTTCGACGCTGCCGAGCACAAGGCCGTCATAGGAAAAAAGTTCTTCCTCCGTCTTGGGAAAACCGCTGGCCAACTCGACCTGGTTGCCGATGCCCTGGCGATAAAACTTGTTCTCGCCGGTGCGCTGCAGCGAGACGAGCACGATGTTCTTTTCGTTGAGCTGAAGCGCTTCGCGAATCTTGCCGAGCTCCCAACGCGGTTCGCCTTCGACGTACAACAGTCGCAGCGGACCTTGAATTACTTCAACAAGCGCGTCCTGTTTGTTGTTGTCGACGGTGATCTCGCCGTCGAGTGGAGTGATTTCGACGGTGTAACGATGAACGCCGGGCGTCGTTGGCGTGATCTCGAGATTGATCGCTTCCGTGTCATTGCCGCGCAGGTTGAACTCTTCGGTTTTGATCGCGCGGCCGTCTTCGCGCACGCCGAGCAGGACCTTGGTTGGGCCGTAACCGCTCAGGCCGACAAAAGTTTCGATGTTCACGCGTGAGCCGACGAGTACGCGGCGCGGCATGTTGATGCGCGTGAGTTCTGCGTCGAGTGGTTTCGCGGTGTCGCCGACGCCGACGGTGAACACGGCGATGTCGCGCGCGCGCAGTTCGCGCAGCGTGTTGGCGATGTCACTGGGGACGTTGGCAGCGCCGTCGGTGGCGAGCACGATCGCAGAGAGCGGCATGCCGGAAGAACGTTTGATCGTTTCATCGAGCGCGCCTGAGAGATCGCTGGTGCGTCCTTCGCCGTAAAGATCGTTTGCGTCTTTAAGACGGGAGAGTGCGCCGGAAAAACCGTAGAGATTTGTTTTGAACTTCTGCTCGAGTTTGTTCAGAAACGTGTTTGGTCCGGTGTTGAGCAACGCTTGCTTGATGGTGTCGAGACGTGTGGCGCCGTTTGCAGCATCGTGCAGTTTCATGCTCAGCGAATCATCGACGACGAGCGCGACGTAGCTGGTGCGCGGAATTGCTGATGACACGACTACGACCGGACGCAGCAGTAACAGGATCATCACTGTGAGCAGTGTGGCTCGCAGGGTGATGAGTGTCGCGGTGGTTCGTTTTGGCAGACGGACGCGCGGGCGAAGATAGATGAAATAGATGAATGCGCCGGCGAGTAAAAAGATGAGGATTAAGAGCAGGGCGCTCGGACGCACGTCGAAGCCAAACCGGCCGTTAGTAAAAACGGCCTGTTCATGTCCGAACAGAAACCGCACCAAGGTGTCCATTTTTTTGGTGCCGGTCATTATACACGCGCGCGGCTTGTGCTCGCTCGGCGTGTGCTTAAGACTGCGACCAGCTTCGTGTTCTTATCTTCTGGCTTGTAAGTACGTCTACTTGTAAGTATCGGTTACTTGCTGCTTAGTAGCCGACCCGCGGCGTGCGGGTTGTTTCGCTCGGATTTTAAAAGCTGCGTCTCATGCTATACTCCGCGCATGTCTTCACCAATACAATTTCCACCTCCGGGTTTTGAGAATGTTTCAATTGACGAACAACTAACGTATGTAGAGGGGCTTTTGAATTACATACGTGGACTAGATCCTGCGGGGATTCCTAAGTGGCAACTCGAGATTCTTGAGGAACGATTGGCCAGGTACCGCGCAAGTGGTGTTAAGGGCAGAAGCTGGGAGGAGTTTGAGCAGGAACTGGAGGATGAGTTCGAGGAACTGACTAAAACTAACTAGCACCTCACCTACAAATGAGCTATCGCGTCATCCTCTCACCGGATGCCGAAGAAAATTTTCGCGCAGTCATTCGGTGGTACTTAGACATACAGCTTGAGCTGTCATTCCGCTTGAAGTCGGAGACCCAAGCGGTCTTGCGTCGCGTTGCGCAAAATCCCTATCAGTTTCCGCTAAGCCAGAGGTCAATTCGGAAAGCACACCAACGGAGATTTACACCCTGGAATGAACCGTGATCGCAGCGGCGTTTCTAACGGCGCGCGTGTTGTTTCGCTCGGATTTTAAAAGCTGCGTCTCGTGCTATACTCCGCGCATGTCTTCACCAATAGAGTTTCCGCCTCCGGGTTTTGAGAGCCTTTCAAAGGAAGAACAACTGGCCTATGTTGAAGAAGAACTGGCCTCGTATGTAAACACGCCCGAAGGAGACGACATTCCTGAGTGGCATCGCAAGATCCTTGACGAACGAATGGCCAAGTACAGCGTAGAGGGATTTGAAGGAATAACTTTGGAGGAGTTTGAGCGAGAGCTAGCGGACGAGTTTGGGGAACTTATAGAAATTGACTAACTAACGCCTCACTATAAAACATGAGCTATTGTGTCATCCTCTCACCGGATGCCAGGCGAGACATTCGTGCAACCATCTGGTGGTACTCTCAGATACAACGAGAATTAGGGCACCGCTTCAGCGCGGAAGCCCAGAACCATCTTGCGTCGCGTTAAGCAAAATCCCTATCAGTTTGCGCGTAGCCACAGATCGACTCGGAAAGCACTTTTGAGACGATTTCCTTACGCTATTTATTTTGCGGTGAATGCAGAGGGCGTGTTGATATTAGCAATTCCTTCACCAACGCAGATTCAC
>DASXXL010000279.1:0-5442 GCA_036503085.1 Pyrinomonadaceae bacterium
TGCACGCCCGGCACCGCTTCGAGCCGCGCGAACATCCGTTCGTAAAGCGTGGCCCGCTGGTTTTCGTCGTAGCCGACCAAACTCGGATCGATGTCGAACAGCAGCAGGTTGGTAGCATTGAAACCCGTGTCGACGTGTTGCAGGTTACGCAGCGTGCGCACGACCAGGCCCGCGCCGATCAGCAACAGCAGCGACAACGAGACCTGCACCACGACCAGCGATCGCGTAAGTAATGAACGTCCGACGACACTCGTTCCGCGCGCCGCGTCTTTCAACGTCGGCGTAAGATCAAACCGGGTCGCACGCAGTGACGGCACGATGCCAAAGACGAGCCCGGTCAGCACCGACAAGCCGAGCGTGAACGCCAGCACGCGCAAATCGAGTGTCGGGTTGAGTCCACTCATTTCCCGGCCGGCCCAATCCGTCACGATCAAAAGACCGTCCTTGATCCAAAGCGCGAACAGCACTCCGAGTGCGCCGCCGGCCGTCGCCAGCAAAACACTCTCGGTCAGCAGTTGACGGACCAGGCGACCGCGACTCGCGCCGAGCGCGAGCCGAAGCGCGATCTCTTTCTTTCGTGTCGAAGCGCGCGCGAGCAGGAGGTTCGCGACGTTCGCACACGCGATCAGAAGCACGAGGGCAACGACGCCGAGTAATAGTTCGAGTGGCTTAACGTATCCGTTGCGCGCGTCGATCTCGCCCTGACTGCCGGAGAACGTTTCGAGCCGCGGCAGATCCTTGGGCTCGAGGTTCTTGAGCGGCGTCTTCAGGCGCGCCTGCCGTCCGGCACGATGCTCGAGCACTGACTCCTGGAATGGACCAGCAAGCGCCGCTTTCGCCTGCTCGATCGTGGCGCCCGGTTGCAAACGGCCCATCAGTCGCAACCACCAGATGCCCGCGCCTTCCAGGGCGCTTTGCGCGCCCATCACCTGCGGCTCCCACGCGAGCGGAATCGCGACGTCCTGCGTCGTGCCGACGTTACTCGCGCCGTTGAAGCCCGCGGGAGTCACACCGACAACCGTGAACGCCACGTTATTGATATTCACTTGCCGGCCGACGATGGAAGGATCGCTGCCGAAGCGTGTGGTCCATAGTTGATGACTCAACATCGCTACTGGCGTTGCCGCGGCGTTGTCGTCAGCATCGGTAATCGTGCGGCCCACGATCGCCGGCACGCCGAGCACGCTGAAGTAATTTCCGGAAACGATTCCACCGTTGACCACTTCCGCCTGGCCGCCCGCGTTGAGGTTCAGCTCCAGCGGATAGAAGGCGCACACATCGGACACGACACTTTTGTCCTGTCGCAGGCGTGTCAAGGTTTGCAGTGGAAAAGACGTGCCGACCGTGAGACCGGTCGCTCGATTCAGCGTGTTGCCGCCGTCAAAAGCGCCTGGTCCAAACTTCTCACTGTTCCAACTCGCTTTGAAGAGCACGAGACGATCGGGATCTTTTACCGGCAGTTTCTTCAGCAACACGGCGTCGACGATGCTGAACAACGCCGTGTTCGCGCCGATACCGAGCGCGATGGTGAATACGGCGACGAGCGTAAACGCCGGCTTCTTCAAGAGCACGCGAACCGCGTAAATAAGATCCGTTTTCATCTGTATGAGTCCCCTATTCGTAACGCAACGCAATGAGCGGATCGACCTTTGTTGCTCTTCGCGCCGGTAAGTAACACGCAAGCAAAGCAACCGTAACCAGCAAGCCGGCGAGCGCCGCAAACGTCAACGGATCGCTCGCGTCGATGCCAAACAACAACCCTTTCAACAAGCGTGTGAAGGCGACCGCCGCCAGTAAACCCAACGCCACTCCCAACAGCGCGAGCTTCAATCCGTCTCTCAAAATCAACCGCAGAACGTTCGACTTTTGCGCGCCGAGCGCGAGACGAATGCCAAACTCCCGGCGACGATTGGTTACGTTCAGCGACATCACTCCGTAAATTCCGGCCAGCGCCAGCAACAAGGCAGTCACCGCAAAACCAGCCAGCAACCAATTCGTGAGCCGCGTCGTAACGACCGAGCGATCGATCGCCTGCTGGATCGAGGTCACATCGAAAAGCGGCAGCTCCGGATCGAGTTTCGCGACTTCGCGCCGGATCTCGCCCGCGAGCAATTCCGGCCGGATCGCGCTGCGCACCACCAACGTCGTCTCGCCTAGCACCCACTGGCTGTAGGGTCGATACACGTAAGGCCACGCGGCTTCATCGAGCTTTCGGTTTTTGACGTTTGGCACAACGCCGATGATGGTCAGCCATGGTCCACCACCGATGCGGATGCGTTTGCCGACGAGATCGCCGTCAGACGAGTACATCTGTGCGAGCTTCTCGTCGACGATCGCGACCGGCTGAGACTTTTCCGTATCAGTCGCTGCGAAGCCGCGGCCTTTGAGCACCGGCATCCCCAGCGCCGCAAAGTAACCGGGCGTCGAGCTGCGCAGCCACGCAACCTTCGCTTGCTGCTGCTCGAAACCTTCGACCGTGAATGGTCCACCCTGGCCGTCGCCGCTGAAGGGCACGACCTGGCACAACTCGACGGCTTGCACGCCGGGCAGGCCCTGTACGTTCGCGCGAAGCTGGTTGTAGAAGCTCTCGATCTGCGCTTTGTCTTTGTACTTCGTTTCGGGCAGGGCGAGCCGCGCCATCAACACGTTGTCAGCGCGAAAGCCCGGATTCACCGACAGGAGGTTGCGGAAACTCTGCAAGAACAACGCAGCGCCGATCAGCAGTACGAGCGAGAGCGCAAGCTGCGAGACGACGAAGACATTGTTGAGTCGTTTGTTTGCGCCCGATCCAGAACCGCGCGCGCCTTCCTTGATTGCGTTCTGCAAGTCGATACGCGACGAACGCAGGGCGGGCGCGAGTCCACATAGCAAGCCCGTGAGCAACATAATTCCCATGGTAAAGAGCAGCACAGTCGCGTCCATCCGAGCGGTCTCGACGTGCGGAATTCGTGAGGCCACGAGACCCTTGAGCGCGGTGACGAGCCACGAGGCGAGTAACACGCCGCCGATCGTTCCGGCAAAAGAAAGCAGCAGACTTTCGCTAAGTGTCTGGCGCGCGATTCTGCTCGCGCTGGCGCCGAGCGCCTGCCGCACGGCAATCTCCCGCGTGCGCGCTGCAGCACGCGCCAGCAGCAGGTTCGTGAGGTTCGCACTGGCGATCAGCAAAACGAGACCGATCGCGCCGAGTAGCACGAGCAAGGGCCGGCGCACTTCACCGATGATATGCTGCTGCAACGGCAACATCACCGTGCTCACATTCGCATCGACAGCGCCCGCGCCGCGCAGCTTGCCGTAGTCATTCACGTACGTCGCGTATAACGCCGTCATCTCTTTCTCGGCATCGACGCGCGTTGCGCCTGCTTGCAAGCGGCCGATGGCTAGAAGGTTGTAGGAACTCGTATCTTGCGGGTCGAGCCCTTTCGGCGCCCACAACTGAACGTGACCCGAGCTGTTCTCCCGTTCGGCAGGATCGGGAAAATCAAAGTCGGCGGGCATGATGCCTACGACCGTGGTGGGTTCGTTATCGACCGCGATCGATTGGCCCACGATGTTCGGATTGCCACCGAAACGACGTTGCCACAAGGCGTAGCTGAGCAGCGCAACGTGGTTGTTGCCCGGCGTGTCTTCCTGCGGTGTGAAGGTTCGGCCATACAAAGGCTGGCGGCCCAAAACGTCGAAGTAGTTATAGGTGACTATCGCACCCGGCACGACTTCAGGCTCGCCGCCGCTCGTCAGCGCGAACTTGCCGGTTTCGAAAGCGGCCAGGCTCTGGAACGTGCGTGTGCGAGTGCTGTAGTAAGCAAACAACGCATCGTTCAGATCGAGATGGTTCAGACCTTTGGCGGGTGCGGAGTGCCAGAAGGTCATCAACCGATCGGGATCTTTGACCGGTAGTGGCCGCAAGAGCACGGCATTCACGACGCTGAAGATCGCGGTGTTTGCGCCAATGCTCAGCGTCAGGGTGAGCACCGCAATCACTGTGAACGCAGGTCTCTTCAACAACCCGCGAACCGCATAAACAAGATCCGTTTTCATCTGTGTGAATCCCTTATTCGTAACGCAATGCAACGAGCGGATCGACCTTCGTGGCCCTTCGCGCCGGTAAGTAACACGCAAGCAAAGCGACGATGAACAACACGCCGGCGACGATCGCAAACGTTGCGGCGTCGTTCGTACTGACTTCGAAAAGCAACGTGCGCAACAAACGCATCAGCCCGAACGCGGCGAGGATGCCGATCGCCACGCCCACTACCGCGAGCACCAGTCCCTCTTTCAAGACCATGCCGAGAATGTCGGCCGGTTTCGCGCCGAGCGCCATGCGCACGCCGATGTGGTGTGTCTGTTGGCTGACGGAATACGAGACCACGCCGTAGATGCCGATCGACGCGAGCAACAATGCGATGATCGCGAAGATGCCGATCATCAACGCCGGAAAACGGCGCATGAACGACGCCGGCGTTTGCGCGATCATCTGGTCCATCGAGTTGACGTTGAGGATCCCGGCGTCGGGCGCGACGTTGTGGACTTCCTTGCGAATCGTCGCGGTGAGCGCGGTCGGATCGGTGTCCGTATGCACAACGTAGTTCGCTATCGGCGCGGCTGATTGGCGGAACGGGTAGTAGAGCACCGGCCTGACACTTTCATCGAGCCCGGTGGTCTTCACGTCACCGACTACGCCGACGATCAAATCCGCGCTATCGTCAGTTGCGGAGTACTTAATTTTTCGGCCCACCGGATCGCGACCAGCAAAGAGTCGATCGGCGATGCTTCTGCTGACGATGACTACGCCGGGCTTGTCCTGCGTGTCGCGTTCGTCAAACATGCGGCCGCCAAGCAACGGCACGCCCAAGGTTTTGAAGTACGTGTCGCTGACGACGCGCACGTTGGCTTCCAACTCCTGGCCGGGTGTCGGAATCGGATCGCCTTCAACAAAAAATCGCGAGGTGTTGCCGCCGTTCAGCGGCAGAATGTCAATCGTTCCCGCGCTCGACACTCCGGGCAATGATTGCAGGCGATCCTGGAGTTGCTGCTGGACGTTGATGATCTGGTTCGGCTGGTTGAATTTCGCGGCCGGCAAAACCACGGTCATCGTTAACAAGTTGTCTGTCTTGAAACCAACGTTTGTTTGCAGCAGCCGCAGCAGGCTCTTCGCGATCAGTCCGGCGCCGATGAGCAACACGACCGCGAGCGCGATCTCAGTCACGACCATCATGCTGCGCAGCCGATGACTCATGCCCGCCGCGGTGTTGCGTCCGCCTTCTTTCAACACTTCGTTAAGATCGAGACGCGACGACTGCAATGACGGCGCTAAACCAAACACGAGTCCCGTCAACAACGAGAGGCCGAATGAGAACGCGAGAATCCTCGCGTCAAGACTCAACGTCTTCAGAAACGGCATCGCGGTTAACTGGTTCTGCGGCAACACCGAGACGAGCGCGGGCA
>DASXXL010000280.1:0-2100 GCA_036503085.1 Pyrinomonadaceae bacterium
TGACGGATTGGGGTTTGATCTGTTGTTGCGAACCCTCGTAGCGCAGCGGCTGTGAACGCTGCCAGGCGCGGATGCGTTCCCACCAGGGCTCACGCGTTTCGATCGACTGTCGCAGGCTTGCACTACCTTCTTCGTCGATCGTTGCCAGGAAAGCTTCGAGCGCCTGCTTCACATCAGCCGCGAGCGCCATTGCCGGCGCAACGTTCTTGCCGATGTTCGCCGGATCGATGTCGACGTGAATTACACGAGCGTGCGGCGCGAACGTCGCCAACTTTCCAGTCACGCGATCGTCGAACCTCACGCCCAAAGCCACGAGCAGATCGCACTCGGCCACGGCCATGTTCGCCGCATACGTGCCGTGCATTCCCAACATCCCGAGACAAAGCGAATGCGACGACGGAAAACCGCCGAGTCCCATCAACGTCGGCGCCACCGGCAAACGCAACCTTTCGGCGAAGCGACGCAACGACTCAGCCGCGCTCGAATTTACGATGCCGCCGCCAACGTAAAGCACTGGCCGTTTGGCGTCGCGAATCGCGGCGAACGCTTGTTCGGCAGCTTTGCGATCGAGCGGCGGCGGCGCGGCAGTGAAGGGAAATCCGACGTGGTCCAAACGCGAATGGTTCGCACGCGCGGCGCTTACGTCCTTGGGAATGTCGATGACCACTGGCCCAGGCCGGCCCGAACGCGCCAGATAAAACGCTTCGCGCACGACGCCCGCGAGGTCGCGCGCATCGCGTACGAGGTAATTGTGTTTGACGCATGGGCGCGTGATGCCCACGGTGTCGACTTCCTGAAACGCATCCGTGCCGATCAGATGTTTCGGCACCTGGCCCGTGATCACGACGAGCGGTGTGGAATCCATGTAAGCGTTGGCGATGCCGGTCACGGCGTTAGTCGCCCCGGGACCCGACGTGACCAGCACGACACCAACACGCCCGGTTGCGCGGGCGTAACCTTCGGCCATGTGCACGGCGCCTTGTTCGTGACGAACAAGGTAATGCGTGATGCGTTCGCGAGCACGCCAGAGCTCGTCGTAGATGTGCAACACCGCACCGCCGGGATAGCCGAAGATCGTATCGACGCCTTCGTAAACGAGGGTTTCGACCAGAATCTCCGCTCCGGTGGTCCAATCCATGAGGGCGGACTCTACGCGCTAAGTGCGTGAGTTGTAAAATTTATTCTTTTAAGAGAATTATAAATCAGGCTATAATCGGCGCATGGAGATGGCCCAACTCGAATATTTCTCGAGCGTAGTGCAGGAGAAGAGTTTCTCGAAAGCAGCCGACAAAGTATTTCGGACGCAGCCGGCGGTAAGCATCGCCATTCGGCGGCTTGAAGAAGAGATCGGCTTGCCCTTGTTGGATCGGACGCAGAAGACACCGGTGCTGACCGAAGCTGGGCAGGTCGTATACGACTACGCGCAACGCATTCTCGGTCTGCGCGACCAGGTGGGGCAGGCGATTGCCGAGTTGCAAAGTATGAAGCGCGGCCGCGTGCGTGTCGGCGCAAACGAAAGCACGTCGCTGTATCTTTTGCCGGAACTGATCCTGACGTTTCGCGAGCGGCATCCGGACGTGAAAGTGGAGATCTTTCGCCACGTCTCGAGTCACTTGCCGCGTGAAGTGCTCGAACGCACGATCGATTTCGCGTTGATGGCTTCGGAACCGGAAGACCGCGAGCTCGAATCGTTTCCAGTTTTGAAAGATGAGCTCGCGCTGATCATGGGTCCCAAGCATCCGCTCGCCGCGCGCTCGTCGGTACGGATCAAAGACTTGGGCGGCGAATCGTTCATCGCTCACAACGTCAAATCAGGATCGCGGGTCAAGGTGATTGAAGCTTTTGCGCGTCATCACACGCCACTGAACATCACGCTTGAGCTCGCGACGATCGAAACGATCAAACGTTTCGTGCAGAAGCGCGTGGGGTTGGCTTTCGTGCCGCGGATGTGCGTGCGTGAAGAGTTGGAGCGCGGCGTTTTGGTTAGTGTTCCAGTTCGCGGGCTGAGCCACACACGAACCTTATGGGCGGCGCATCGCCGCGGCGCCAGTTTCTCACCGGCCGCCGCGGCGTTTCTGCGTGTGCTGAAGCAGCACGCAG
>DASXXL010000281.1:0-2209 GCA_036503085.1 Pyrinomonadaceae bacterium
CGTGACTGGCGTAGCGCACTTGCCGGAAGGCGTGGAGATGGTGATGCCGGGCGACAACGTGGCGATGTCGATCGAGTTGATCGCGCCGATCGCCATGGAGAAGGGGCTGCGCTTCGCGATTCGTGAAGGCGGCCGCACGGTTGGAGCCGGTACCGTTTCAGAAGTGATTGAGTAACTTATGAACGAAAAAATTCGCATTCGTCTCAAGGCCTACGATCATCGCGTGTTGGACCAGTCCACCACCGAAATCGTCGAAACAGCCAAACGCACCGGCGCACGCGTCGCGGGACCAATTCCGCTGCCGACGGTGAAGAACAAGTGGACGGTGCTGCGTTCGCCGCACGTCGACAAGAAGTCGCGCGAGCAGTTTGAGATTCGCACGCACAAGCGGCTGATGGACATTCTCGATCCGACGCCGCAAACGGTCGACGCGCTGATGAAGCTCGATCTACCCGCGGGTGTGGACGTTGAGATTAAGGCTTTCGGCCGGCAGTAAGACTCAGGATTAGCGACATGATTAACGGAATCATCGGAAGAAAAATCGGGATGACGCAGATCTTTGCGGCCGACGGCTCGGTTACGCCAGTCACGGTAATCAAGGCTGGTCCGTGTGTCGTCGTGCAAAAGAAAACTGCGGCCGGTCCTGACGGTTACGACGCAGTGCAGCTCGGATTGGTTGACGATCGGCCGCTGAAGTTGAAAAACGTCACCAAGCCGATGCGCGGCCATTTCGAAAAGACCGGCGGCGGCATTCCGCCGACGCGCGTCTTGAAAGAGTTTCGGGTGAGCGATGGCGACAACGGCGCTAACGTCGGCGACAAAGTGCTCGTCGATCAATTTACCGATGGCGAGATGGTCGACGTAATCGGCCGTTCGAAAGGACGCGGTTTCGCGGGCACGGTCAAGCGCCATCACTTCAATCGCGGTCCGGAATCGCACGGTTCGATGAACGTGCGCGCGCCGGGTTCGATTGGCGCCTCCGCGTATCCGTCGCGAGTTATCAAGGGAAACCGTTCGTCGGGCCATATGGGCGACGCGCGGATCACGACTAAAGGTTTGACTGTCGCTCGCGTCGATGCGGAAAACAATCTGCTGATGATTCGTGGCGCGGTGCCCGGGGCGAACGGCAGTGTCGTGATCGTGCGCAAGGCGACGAGTAAAAAGTAGGAGTTCCAGTATGCCGACAGTAAAGGTGCGCAATACGAAGAACGAAGAGGTTGGCGAAGTCGAGCTGTCTGACGTCGTTTTTGGCGCGCCGTTCAATGAAGCTTTGATCCACGCCGCCGTGCGCAATTACATGGCGAACGCGCGGCAGGGCACGTCAGCCACGAAGACTCGCGGCGATGTGTCGGGCGCAGGCCGCAAGCTCTGGAAACAGAAAGGCACGGGCCGCGCGCGTATCGCGTCGCTGCGTTCGCCTTTGTGGAAGGGCGGCGGTAACGTGCATGGACCACAGCCCCGCGACTGGTCCTACAACATGCCTAAAAAGATGCGGCAAGGCGCATTGCGCTCCGCCCTCTCGGAGCGCGTGCGCGAGGGGAATGTCTTCGTCGTCGAGGGTTGGGGGCTCGACAAACCGAAGACGAAAGAGTTCGCGCAGTCGTTGACGACGCTCGGTCTCGCCGGCAAGACGCTGATTGTCGATTCGTTCGACAACGAGAACCTGATGTTGTCGGCGCGCAACCTGCGCCACGCGAAAGTCGTGAACAGTTTTGGTCTGAACATCTACGACCTGCTCTATCACGATCAACTGGTGCTTTCGCGCGAAGCGGCAAACGAGCTCGATCAATTGCTCGGCGCGCGCAACAACGACGAAGAAGCAGCAGCCGAAAACGGCGCGGGCGAAGAGACTGCCGAAACGAAGCAGGCGAGTAATGAAGAGGAGGCGGCCTAACGATGAGAACTGTTTGGGACATCATCAAGTCGCCGGTGATTACGGAAAAAGCGCTGGCCGCGAAAGAAGAGACGCAGGAAGCGAGTCAGTTGTTGACATTCAGAGTCGATCGACGCGCGACGAAGCCGGAGATCAAGTCGGCGGTGGAGACGATCTTCCAGGTGAAGGTCGATCACATTCGCACGATCAACTACATGGGCAAGACCGCGCGGCGCGGCCGTTACGAAGGCCGCAAGCCCTCGTGGAAAAAAGCCTACGTGACTCTGAAACAGGGCGAGAACCCGGTGGATTACGGCGAAGCTATCTAGGACATTG
>DASXXL010000282.1:0-6042 GCA_036503085.1 Pyrinomonadaceae bacterium
GATAGCTCGTTCGCTCCTTTCAAACCAGGACCAAATCTCGCCGGCTATTTTCAACCTGGTCAGGAAGTCAACTACATTGCTCTGACGACGGAAGTACGCGGCCAACAGGATCCGTTCAACGTCATCTTTCACGAGTACACACACCTGCTCGTCGATAACACTTTCGAGAGCGCTCCCGTGTGGTTCAACGAAGGTCTCGCCGAGTACTACAGCACGTTCAAGATGGCTGACGATCAGAAGTTCGCGCTCGGCACGCCGATCGGCAATCACGTTTACCTGCTGCGCGACAGCAAGATGCTGCCGTTGAAGACGCTCTTCGCCGTCGATCACAAATCGCCGCATTACAACGAGTCGAAGAAGCAGGGCATCTTCTACGCGCAGTCGTGGGCGTTGCTGCATTACATGCTGATCGGCAAAGCGGGTAAGGCTGAACAGTTCACGAAGTTTCTTGAGTTAACGGCTTCGGATGTCCCGGCTGAAGACGCGTTTCAGCAGGCGTTTGGGATGTCGTTCGATGCGATGGAGAAAGAGCTGCGCAACTACGTGAAGCAGGATCGCTACAACGTACTGAACGGCCATTTCAAAAATAAACTCGAGCTCGATACGAGCGCGGCGGTCACGCCGTTGAGCGAAGCCGAAGCGCAGGCTTATCTCGGCGATCTGTTGCTGCATAGTTATCGCAAAGACGCTTACACGTATTTAGAGAAAGCAGTGAAGCTCGATCCGAACCTCGCGATGGCCCATGCGTCGCTCGGGATGGCGTACTTTCGTGAGGGCAAAGTTGCTGAAGCGCGCGCGAGTCTCGAACGTGCGGTATCGCTGAATTCGCAAAACTATCTCGCGCATTATTACTACGCGTTTACGTTGAGCCGTCTCAGTCCGGAGGGTGAAGCAGTTACTTTCACGCCGGAACTGCTGGTGAAGATTCGCGAGCATTTGCAGAAAGCGATTGCGCTGCGTCCTGATTTCATCGAGTCGTATAACTTGCTCGGCTTTGTGAGTCTCGTGACGGGCGAAAACATCGAGCCGGCGATCGCGTCGATGAAACAAGCGTTGAGCGTTGCTCCCGGACGTCATGACTTCCTGTTCACGCTGGCCCAACTCTACGCACGCAGCGGCGATTTCAAACAAGCGCGACAGATGCTCGAGCAGATCTCGAAGTCGAACGCTGACGATCATATCCGGCAAGCGTCGGAGATGATGTTGAAGCAAGTGCAAGCGATGGAGGAGAACAACGCCCGTTACGAAGAGGCGAAGAAGTTTGCCGCGGAAAACAGGGAACGCGTGCCGGGACTCGTGACAGTGAGTTCAGATCCTTCAGGCGCTCCTGTTCCTCGCTCCGGTTCGACCGCGAACAGTGCGCCGACTCTCGCGCCGGATCCGTCTTCGTATCTGCGCGAAGTGTTGCACGTGCCCGGCGAAGGTGAGACGCAGTTACAAGCGACACTCTTGCGTCTCGAGTGCGACGCGAAAGGCATTGTTTTCATAATTCAAACTGCGAGTGGTTTGTTACGACTGCGCACGCCGACTTTTGAGGACGTCGAGATCACCACCTACGACACGAACATCAAAGGCGACATCACCTGCGGCGAGCGCAAACCCGCAAATCCTGTCGTCGTGGTCTACGCTCCAAACACCGATAAGCGCCTCAAAGCCGATGGCATTCTCAAGTCCATCGAGTTCGTGCCGCCCGACTTCAAACTAAAGCCCTGACCCGTGAGGTTCGTTAACGACAACTACCAAAGGAGACTCCCACCATGGATGAATTCGATCGCATGAAATACGCCGCAGCTCGCCAACGTTATCAATCCGGCGCGAACTGGTTCTACTGGATCGCCGGCCTCACCATCATCACCTCCGTCATCGGCTTGATGGGTGGCGGCTGGCGCTTCTTTCTCAGCTTCGGTACGACACAACTGATCGATGGCATCGCCAACGCCGCTTCCCAAGGTCTCGGCAACGCGACGAAGGTGATCGCGTTCGTTCTCGACATTTTCATCACAGCGGCGTTCGTCGCATTCGGCGCGCTGGCGCACAAGAAACACCTGTGGGCCTACGTCGCGGGCATGGTCGTGTTTCTTCTTGATGCCCTCGTTTCGTTTCTCTTCGTAGACTGGATCGGCATCCTCGTACACGCCTTTGTGCTCTTCGTGATGTTCCGCGGTTATCAGGCGGGACGAGAGCTCGTCGCGCTCGAACGCAGTTTCGCCCAGGCCGCGGCCGCACAGCCTGTCGCCGCCGAGCCCGCGCCGGCAGCGCAGCCAACTTACTAAGCCGATAAACACAGTCAGAAATAAAACACAGACCAGGCCAGAGAACTTTTTCTAGCCTGATCTGTGTAGTTTGTATTTATCTGTGGCCTACTTCTGGTTCTGCTGGCCCTCCGTGGTCACGTTGCGTTTCGAGCCGTTCAACTGCTTCATCAACTCTTCAACCGCAGCTTCGAGCTGGCGATCGCGTCCGGCTAACACATCCTCCGGCTTGTTCTCGACCATGATGTCGGGCTGCACACCGTAGTTCTCCATGTTCGTATGTTTCGCATCGGCGAGAAACACACCGACACCCGGAGTGCGCACCGTCGAACCGTCAATCAAACTATAACTGCCGGTGCCGATGACCGCGCCCATCGTCGGCGTACCAATCACCTTGCCGAGTCCGAGCGCGCGGAATCCCGCCGGAAACATCTCCGCGTTTGAAGCCGAGCGCCAGTTTTGTAACACCACCTTCGGCCCGAAGAAACCGGCAAACGGACGGCCCGTCGCTTCAGTGCCGCGCGGCTGCCACACCTGATACTGGCGTTGGACCAGGATCGCGAGCAGTTCCTGTTCGATGTTGCCGCCGCCGTTCCAGCGTTGGTCGATAATCAGCGCTTCCTTGTTGCGAAACTCGCGAATCTCTTTTTCAAACTTCCGGAGAGACGGCGGGTTCATCGCCTGAATGTGCAGGTAGCCGATGCGTCCGCCCGACAACTGATCCACTCTTCGGCGGTTATCTTTCACCCAGCGGTCGTAACGCAGTTGGCTGTACGCGCCGGTATTGATCGTCTCGATGCGCGTGGTCCACGCGCCTTCGTCTCCGGGCTTGCTGTTGAACGTCACCGTCACCTTGCGATTCAAGCGATTGTTCAAAAGCTCCCAGTACTCGTCGCCGGCTTTCACTGGCTTGCCGTCGATGGCGAGCAGGTAATCGCCGACTTTCACGTTGACCCAGTCTTTGTCGGCCGGGCCATCTTCGTAGATATACGCGACCCGATAACGGCCCGCCGCTTTGTCAGGTTCGAGTTCCATCCCGAGATTTCCCGTCGAAACTCCACCACGACCACCACCCGGCGGCGGCGCAGCGCCCGTGTGCGACGCATTCAACTCACCGATCATCTCGTTGATGATGTTCAGCAACTCCTGACGATCGCCAACGTAGTCGACTAGCGGACGATATTTCGCGCGCATCGCGTCCCAATCCATGCCGTGCATCTTCGGATCGTAGAAACGATACTTCATCGTGCGCCAACCATCGTCAAACATCTCGGCCCACTCGGCCTGGTGGTCCACGCGCACGCGCACGTTGAAATTGATCCGGCGTCTGCCGCCCGCGCCACCAGCGCCACCCGCTGCGGCCGTTGCTGCGCCTGCGCCTTGTGCTGAGCCCGGCGTCAACGGCACCGAGTAGATCGCATCACGTTCGCGGAAGAACAACGTGCGGCCGTCGCGCGAAATGTTGAGGTCGCCGATGCCGCCGCCGAAACCACCGCCGCCACCCGGCCCGCCGCCTTCGCCGTCCTGCGGCGGCTGTCCCGCGCTGACTCGCGTCAAACGCCGACCGTTATCCGCAATCGAGTAGATCACCGGAATGTTGGCCGGACCAGCCGGTTCACTGGTGATGAACACGATCGTGCGGCTGTCGGGCGTGATGGTGTAGCCGGAAATCGGAAACGGCATGCGCGTGAGCTGGCGCGTGCGCCGTTTCAGACCGTCCCAATCGACCTTGATCTCGCGCGGCGGACGGTTCGCCTGCGGACGAGGCCGGACCGGTACATCAGCGCCTTCGCCACCTTCGGCTGCCGGTGGACGAGCAGGCGGTTCAGCTTCCGCGCGCTCTTCCGGATCGTCCGGATCTTTGTCCTGACGCTCGAGCCACACCGAATAGATCTGCACGGAGTTGGGCACCTGCGTGTTGCCGCCGGCAGTGGCTTCAACCCGCTGGAAGTAGAGCTTGCGTCCGTCGGGCGCGAAGTTAGGATTTGCGTCGTTGCTTGAATCGAACGTGACGCGGTGCGGCTCTTTCTCGGCGCCGGACGAAGCGATCATGTAGATATCAGCCGTACGCGTGGCGTCTTGTTTCGAGTACGCGATCCACTTGCCGTCAGGAGACCATACCGGTCCGGTAAAGCCGCCGTAACGCGAACTGTCGAGCTCGATCACCTGCTTCGTCGCAACAGTCAGCTTGCGCAGCTTGTCATCTGACGACGCAAACGCGATCTCCTTCGAATCGGGCGACCAGTTGAAGCCGAATTTCAACGCGTCGATGTCCGTCATTTTCTGCGCCGGCGCGGAGCCGTCAACGGGCACGACGTAAAGTTCTTCGCGTCCACTCTGATCGGAGATGTAAGCCAGCCACTTGCCGTCCGGTGAATAATCAACGCCGCGATCGCGCGCGGGTCCGTCTGTAATCTGCTTGAGATCGCCTTCTTCAACCGGCGCGGTAAAGATCTCGCCGTGAATCGAGAACGCGATGTGGCGTGAATTCGGCGCGAGATCGTAATCGTCCGCTTGCGAGTTGAACGATTCCATCTCGGTGACATTGTCTTGCGTTTCCGCGTCGATGTTCAGATTGATTGGCGTGGCGCGTTTCGAAGCGACATCGAGTTTCCAGATGCCGAAGTCGTGCTCGAAAACGATCACTTTGCCGTCGGAACTGATCGCAGGCCAGCGCACGTCGCCGGTTTTGAACGTCGTGACGCGATCGGCTTTGCCGCCGTTTTCGGAGATGCGCCAGATGTTCGTGAGCCCGCCGCCGTCGCGATCGCTGACGAAATAGATGTAGCCGTCACGGCCCCACATCGGCCACGAATCGAGACCGTCGAAGTCAGTCAACTGCGTAAACTTCTTCGCCGCAACGTCCATCACCATGATGTCGGTTTGGTAAGCGCCGCGGTAATACTTGCGCCAGTAGACCTGCCCTTTCTGGTTGTACGCGAGGCGCTGTCCGTCAGGCGAATACGAAGCCTGCACGCCCATATCGGTGCCCGCTTTCCACGGCATGCCGCCGTCGACGCTGACGAGATAAAGCTGCGGCATGAAGTCTTCACCGCGATTGCTCGAGAAGAGCACCGCGCGCGAATCGGCCGACCAGCCGAGCACCGTGTCGTCAGACGAATGGTTGGTCAACTGTTTCGCCTGGCCGCCGCCCGCGGGAATCAGGAACACGTCGAGATTTCCATTGCGGTCGCTCGAGAACGCGATCCATTTGCCGTCCGGCGAGAAACGTCCGTAGACGTCGCGGGCGCGATTGACGGTTAGCCGTTGCACGTTTTGACCGTTTTCATCTGCGGTCCAAATGTCGCCTAGATACGTGAAGACGACGCGGCCGTTGTGATAGTGGGGATAGCGAACGAGCCGCGCTTCGCGGCCGAACGCTGAGACAGCGGTAACGAGAAGCAGTGCTGCTGCGAAGAGAGTTATTGTCTTTTTCATGGCTCCTGACCTGTGCTTAGGGTGGAATTACTGGACGTGGAGGCGGGATTATATATGGGAAACTTGCGAATTGCGAAGTCGAATTGGCATCATTAACCGCCATGGCTATTCGTTGCCGGAAGATGGGCGCCGCCGACGTGAGCGACGCGTTTCAGATGCTGAGTGATTTTCTCAGCGCGGACGAACACTACCTCGCGAGCAGTGAGGCGTATGGCGACCTCGGCTTGAAAGGTCTGAACAACGCGCTCGATCTGTTTTTGGAGCGGCCGGAGCTCGGGTTTGTGTGGATGGCGTTTGACGATCAGGGCGTCGCGGGGATCTGTGTCGTGTGTTACGCGATCTCGACGTCGAT
>DASXXL010000283.1:0-9315 GCA_036503085.1 Pyrinomonadaceae bacterium
GAGTTGGCCCAACGGACGGATGTTCGCCGGGAGGTTTTCGGGCGTGACTTCGCGCACTAATTTTTGCGCCGAGTCAACGGGAGGAACAGAAACCGGGGATGACACGGATGAAGAACGGATCATCGCTTCAATATCGCGCGCGATCTCGTCGCCGGTCGGTAACGGTGCGAACTCGATGCGTGGCTGTGGCGGACTCGAAGCGACTGCTACGCTTGCAGATTGAATCTGTGGAATCTGTGTAATCTGTGGTTCAGGTTCGACGAGACCTACGTTCGACAGGGCTGAACGAACAGCCTCGCGCACTGCATCGGCCACAGCATCAGGTCGCCGAAAGCGCACCTCGGTCTTCGCCGGATGCACGTTCACATCAACCTCTTCAAGCGGCGTCTCGACGAACAACAACGCCGCCGGATAAACACCGTGCGGCAAAATCGATCGATAACCTTCCGAAAGCGAACGCCCAATCATCCGATCGCGCACGAACCTGCGGTTCACAAACAAGTACTGCGAATCGCGCGACGTACGCCGATCGCGCGGCGCGGAAACAAACCCCGTAACGCGCGCCACTGACGCCTCACCACCATCCACTTCCAACAAGTTTTCCAAAAACGCTTCGCCAAACATCTGGTACGCACGTTCGCGCAGGTTCTTCGCGGCCACCGCGCGCACCACGTCGTGGCCGTTGTTAACAAACGCGAACGCAATCTCCGGATGCGCGAGCGCGTAATGCGTCACGAGGTTAGTCAGGTGAAAGGTCTCGGTCGATTCGGATCGCAAAAACTTCCGCCGCGCCGGTACGTTGAAAAACAGATCGCGCACGGCGATGGTCGTACCGCGCGGATGCGCCGCGTCTTTCACGTCGCGCATACGGCCGCCTTCGATCGTGACGCGCGTTGCCGCCGCAGCGCCTTCCGTGCACGTCGTGAGATCCACCTTCGCGACGGACGCGATCGACGCGAGTGCTTCACCGCGAAAACCAAGCGTCGCGATCGCGATCAGATCGTCTGAACCGTTAATCTTCGAAGTCGCGTGACGCTCAAACGCCATGACCGCATCGTCGCGCACCATGCCTTCGCCGTCGTCCGAAACCTTCAACAACCGACGCCCGCCCGCTTCGATCTCGATCGTGATCTGCGTCGCGCCCGCGTCGATCGAATTCTCGACCAGCTCTTTGGCGACGGAAGCCGGACGCTCAACAACTTCACCGGCGGCTATTTGATTGGCGACGTGATCTGCGAGGACGCGAATTTTCGACATTAGTTACAGATAGACCACCTGATGGTCGTTGCTTCCGAGATTTATCGCATTGAAGATCCACTCGATCACGTAAGTGCCGTGGCGGGACAGCAGCGAAGTGATGTTGATGTGACGTTCCTGCAAGTCTTTGTTCGGGTAGAGTTGATCCGCAGCGCGCTGCAACTGCCGGTGCGCGGCTTCGTCGCGCGACATCTGCGCGCGAACAAAGCGCGTGCGCAAGCCGTCGAGTTGATACTGGATCTTTTTACGTCCGGTATCGAGCGCGCTCGCGAGCGTCGGGTCGACCGACTTCAATTCGTCGCGCAAACGATCGAGCTCGCGATTCACATTCTCTTCTGCGTTGCTGAAAAGTTTCGCCGTACCCGCGCCGAGATGTTCTTCGACGACGCGCGTGATAACCGTTTCGAGACCTTCGAAGAAATCCGCGAGCGTCAGTCCGTAACGTTCGAGCACGCGGCCGGTATGGCGCTCGATCATCGTCAGACTCGAACGCGGCAGGATCGGTGTCGCGGGGCGCTCGAGCAGACGATAGACTTCCGCGGTTTGCGCGAAGTAAGCGATTTCCGCAGCGCCGCCGTAGTAAGCGATCGTCGGTAACAAGTAATCCTGGACCACCGCGCGCAACGTAACGTTCGGACTGAAGCGTTCGGGAGTCGCACGGGCCATCGCGGCGAGTTCCGCCGCGGTGTATTCGTCGGCGCTGTCTTTCGTGCGGTACTTACCGTTGTCGCCGCGTGTGAGCGCGTGCCGCGCGCCGGTTTCGTCGTGCAGAAATAATGGAAACGAGTTGGCGGTCGCGAGCACTTGCGCGTGATAACCGGCGGCTTCGAGCTCGCGGCTGCGTTGTTCGAGTGCGGCGCCGATTTCGGGCGCGCGTTCAGCGGCCGCGGCGTAAAGCGGCGCGGCGAGCTGTTTCAATTCGCTGTCGAGCGGGTTGAGAAAGATCAAACCGTAACGTCCGAGCAGCGCCGTCATCATTCTGGCGAACGCTTCGGCGTAAGAGCGTCCCGGCTGCCACGCCTGCTGCACCAGCGACTTCATCTCTTCCGCAAATTCCGATGCCGGCGACAACTCGAAAAGCTGATCGATCACGCCCGTGATCGACTGGTCCAACACTACTTGCCCGACCGGTTGTCCTTCGTGATGCACGCTCGTGTCGACGTTGACTTGCTTGAGCTGGCAATCGCGGCCGATGAACTCCGCGAGTGCGACTTCCGCAAAGTCGTGATCCTCGGCGGCCATCCAGAACACGGGCACGGCTTTGGTGTTGCGCTGTCGCAAACAACCAGCGAGTTTTACCGCGGAGAGCGCTTTGTAAATCGTGTAGAGTGGACCAGTGAACAGTCCCGCCTGCTGACCCGAGACGACGGCGATCGTTTCCGGATCGCGTAACAGTTCGATGTTGTCTAGAGTTTCCTGCCCTGCGCCCCAATCCTTGTTCATGCGCGCGAGTGCGTCCGCAACTCGATCGCGATCGACTCGCTGCGCGGCGAGCACATCCGGAATCCGTTGCGGCAACTCGTGATGATAGCGAACAGCGTTTGGATAAAACGCTCGCAACGCGACCGGATCTTTCAGGTAGTCAAGAAAGAGCCGCGTCATATGAGGAACGCGATCGAAAGGAAGAGTCTCGATTCGCAGTCCGGACTCTTCGGGGGTGCTGTAACAGGCAGGTTCGACTGTACTCAAGCGTTAAGGCTCCTAGGGGGCACATTCTACGCAGGATGCGGAAGATGCACCAGCGCACTAGGTTGCAGGGCGGCATCAAGGCCGCCCTACCCGCCAGCAATCAACCTCAGTTCTGTCGCTCGGGAATCTTGAACCCGAGATAAGTTACGGAACTGATTCCCATCAAAGTCAGCAACGTGGTGCTGAACTGGGGCATGGCCAGTTCGCGGTACACGCCATAAATAAACAGAACGCCGAGAACTACCGTCCAGATGACGATTTGAAAACGATGGAGCGTAATCCCATTCGCATCGGTCAGAATATCCTTCCAGAAACTTTCGGACACTGGTTTTGACAGCCGGCCCTCGGCGTCTGCGATGCTGCGATCCAGTTCCGCGAGTTTAGCCTCGTTCTCTTGAAGCGCTACGTTTGTGTCCTGAAGCGCAGTCTGATCTTCAGGCGTCGCGGCGGCTCCAGCAGTCTGAATTTTCGCCTTGAGGCCGGCAGCTTTTGCGGCAAGTTCGTCTCCCAGCGCCTTAACTTTCGCTCGCTCTGGTCGCAGGCTGCTGAGATCCTGATTTGACGTGTCCGTCTTCGAAGCCTCGACCATTGCCGCTCCGAGCGCCGTTCCCGTGCCGATGCCCATCAGAATTAGAGCCTGCTCAGTAATCGTGTTGTATTCGCCCGTGATCAAGTAGATGAGTATGAAAGAGCCGATTATCAGGAAGAACCAGAACGCTGCCTGGGTGAGAGCGAGGCTGTACGGCTTTAGCTGTCCCGGACCAGGTTGGGGCGGGTTGGAATCGTGAATGAGCCATCCGCGTCTCGCCAACCAAATACAAAAAACCAGTGCGAGCAGTAGCAAGATAATCGCCGCCACTAACCAGCCCCGGTGCAACACGCGCAAGCTGATCTCCGCAACAGTGGGCAGGGCGGGCTGATTCGGAAGTCCGACGCTGACTTTCACCCATTTCGCAACACTCGTCGGACTGCCGAGGAGCGCGGTCCACGCGTCGCGCGATTTTTCAGTGCGTTGCAATTCAAACTGGAGTTTGCCCGTGCCGGTCTTGTCGTCTTTGGACGGCTCGATCGGTACAGCGTTGATGCCCTCAAGCGGCCGGCTATCCAGGTACAGCACGAAATCGCGTGGATTGATTTTGTCCTGCTGGATTGCCTGGGCGAGGTTCTCCACCTCAACAATGAGTCGATCGCGAAGACCGGGCGTTGGATGATCAATCGAGTAAGCCTTTGTGACCTTCATTGCGACTGGGGGTGTGGTCGACTGTGCGGCAGCACTTTGTGCGGAAACAATGAGACAGAGAAGTGCGGCAACGAGCAGTGCCCGCGTGTTTCGTTTCATTTGAGACCTCCGGATAAAGAGAAATCAGAGAACCGCTAGTAATGCTGTAAACAGAAAAAACGTTTCGGGCGTGAAGAGACGATAAAAGTCTTGCAGTTGGAAATAGTCTTGCGTTTGGTTGATGCTACTTCGTGGGGACCGTTTTGTAACTCGTCTGGCATTCGTGAAGTAACAAGGCGATCTCGTCACGCGCGCTTTCGTCGGCGTTGCGCAGTGGTGCGCGGACGGAGCCGCCTTTGTAACCGGCGAGATCGAGTGCGGCTTTCAGACCGCCGATACCGTGCTTGGTTGTGACGGCTGCGGCGAGTGGCGTGAGTTTCGTTTGCAATGCAGCCGCGCGATCGTCGTCGCCGTTTTTGAAGGCGTCGTAGATCTCGACGCAGATCTCCGGCATGACACAACCGACGGCGAGGATTGCTCCTGTTGCGCCGGCGCGCAACGCATCGAGCAATACCGTTCCGTTGCCGGTTAGTACCGCAAAATCCGGAGGGCAGAGTTTTATTGTCTCGGCGAGTTTGGTGACGTCGTTTGAGCTGTCCTTTACGCCGATAATGTTTTGGTGTTCGCTCAGACGCGCGATCGTTGCGGGTTCGATCTTGATGCCGGTGAGCGCCGGCATGCTGTAGAGCAGGACCGGAACCGGTGAAGCGTCGGCGACAGCAGTGTAGAAATCGATCAGCGCGTCTTGCGTGATCGCGGCGCGGTAATAATGCGGCGTGATCACGAGCACTGCTTCGGCGCCAGCGGCCGCAGCTCTTACGATCTCGTTGATAGTGCCGGCGACGCTGTGTTGCCCCGCGCCTACGATGAACGCCAGATCGTCTGCGCCGTCACGCTGCTTTCTCGGAACCGCCGCTCGCGTCGTCTCGATCACCTTGAGATACTCACGCTCATCGAGATGAACGCGTTCACCCGTCGAGCCGAGAATGACATAACCCTTGATCCCGCTGTTGGACCACCGATCGATGTTCACCCGCAATGCATCATGATCGACACGCTCGAAGCTAAAGGGCGTCGTTATCGGCAGCAGGATGCCACGGAGTTTGTTCAGCATTTCGACCGAGTAATAACACAACTTCAGTCGGAATTACGATAGTCCTGATTCGATAGCGCGCCCACTACGGCTTCGGTAAATCTGCGACTGATGGAGACACTGGGTCGTTCTTCCTCACAAACCCCCAGTTGAACGTTCCTTTTATAAAGGCTTTGTTATTACCGTCACCGCGACCCGAGTCCTTGCCCACGGAAAGTTGGAACCAAATATTCTGGGCAACTCTCCGTTCGAGCCCTGCCAGGAAACGGTAGGAGTTGTCCCACGCTTGCCCGGGCCGTTTCAAGCGAATGTAAACGCCTTCGAACGAGAGATTGGTGTCTGGATCGCCGAGTCTCAATCTACTGCCCACGAAACTGCTCTTCTGGGTGAAGAAGTTCCCGGCATGGTCGGGATACGGAACTTGTTCATTCGAGCGAAAGCGTGCGTGAAAGATCAATTGAGAATTGCGTTGTAGTCCTGTGAGGCCGTCGAATCCATACGCCAGTGAGGCCCAAACTCCACCACCATTCCAACGAAAGTTGTCGCTTGTTCCCGTGGGGCTAATCCAACTTGGCGCCGCTCCTATCACGATCGCGCTGCTTTTCCAATTTCGCTCTCTTGCTTCCACGTCACACTGATCTGTAACGGTCTTGAATCTCGTCTTTTGTTCAGCGAGGAATGAAGCGAAACCAGGATCCTTCACGCCCTTGTTTATCATAAAGTCCACGACGTCTTTATTAATCTGTTGCTCCACCCTGTCGTAGCACTTGAACAGTTCCTTATCTGTGCGCGGATCGCCGCGATCCCAGAGCGTCATGTGCAGTCCGAGAGCAAGACGGACGGATTTATCCTTGTCCCCGGTGCCCTTCGTAGTGGCGAAAGATGTTTGAGTCCGGGAAAGCACTCGCGTGAGGTAACTATGGTTGTAGTCATAAAGCGAGATAGTGTCACCGCCGAATACGAGGAACGGAACGGCATCAAACGCGAGCCCGGTTTGAACGTTGCCATGCTCATCAAGACCATTCAAGAGTGAGGACACAAACTCTTTCGGAGTGGCCGGTCTAATAACCGTCTGTGGCGTCAAGCCCAGTACTGTAAAAGCCGGTGACTCTGGCACTGCCAGATCCTCATCGTTCACCACCGTCAGCTTGTTTTTCTTTTGGATCTCGTCAGTGTTTGAGATAGGAGTTGCAACAGCCGCATCTGAGCGGGTGCCAGATGTTCCAGAGTTTGTAGTCGTGCCGGATGCAGGCGTTACTAAGCTGGCATCACTCCGTAGTTCACTCGCCGATGATTCAGCTTCGTTGCGAGCTTGACCACCTCCGACGAGGTCCGATCCACTGAAGTCGGTAGCCGCGACTTGCGGTTGAGTTGAACCTTGAATGGCAATTTCGATGACATTCGCCTTCTGTTGAACTGCCGCGGACTTACCCGGCTCCAGGCGAAACGAAATAGAAAGGTCCTGTCCCTGTTGGCTTACTTGCAAATCCTCAAACCCGCCGGCTTGCAAACTCGTGTCAGTTGCAGCCGACACCGGTGACAAGATGATTACGTACAGGCGATCTCCCTGCCGGTAGCTACGGTAACCTGTTATGGCGGCCTCTGCGGTAACTCGAATACGACTCTGTGAAGTGACTTGCGCTGTTACGAGCCCGAACGAGCAAAGCACCACCGCGAGGAGACAAAGCGGGCGAATAAGTTTACGTTTCATGACTTGTTTCTCTCCTATGACACGTCGAAATCGGAGAAATCGGCGATCGCCTCGGTGTCATCGACAACACCTTCGTTTGTGAATGGACCACCGACGATCTGGCCATTCTGCCGAACGTCAACCGTGACCCTGAATTGTCCCTTTCCCCCGCCGGGCACCTTTACGAACACGACCCATTGCAGCGAACAGCCGGCTAAATCTGCTAGATCCATCGTTCCCGCGGGATCAGCGGCGACGGTTATCGACTGCGGGGGTTGATGTTGCTCGTCGAATCTCCCATTCATAAGCAGCTTGCCTGGCTTACCATCAGGCCAAAGTTGTCCGTGAGGTTTATGTAAGACAACGGTGAACGAATACCTCTGTGGATGCCCGGAACTGATCGTGACAACGGGTCTGGGGCCTGCTGCCGATAGAGTTGTGTTATCTGCCATGACGACACTCCTTTTATTAGTCAATTTACCAGGCGCGTTTGCGCCCAACGTTCTGGTCTAGCCGTAATGTCAGTTTGTGAAAAAACGTTTCACTCGTTACTGGTGATTGATCAGGACGCCCCGAAGCGACCTATTTTCGCGGCTCGTTACGTGGGCCGTGCGGGTGTTAGACTCACGTCATGCCTGAATACCGATTTGTTCAGTTCGACGTGTTTACCGATCGTGCGTTTTGCGGGAATCCGCTGGCTGTGTTTCCCGAGGCGGAAGGGATTAGCGATGAGCGCATGATGCAGATCGCGCGCGAAATGAATCTCTCTGAGACTGTGTTTGTGCTGAAGCCGGTGGACCAGCGCAGCAGGTCGGATAACGCCGGAGTTACGACGGCAAACGAAAGGGTCGCGGCGCAAGATGTGCTCCGACGGCTGCGAATCTTCACCCCGATGCGCGAGATTCCGTTTGCGGGCCATCCGATCGTCGGCACCTGGACCGCACTCGCGGAGCAAGGCGTGGTGCCGGTGCCGGGAGCGGGCAGCGGCTGGCAACGCATCTATCACGAAGTGGGCATCGGCGTGCTACCGGTCGATATCGAATTCAAAGACGGCCAGCCCGTGCAGGTCGTGATGACGCAAGGCAAGTTTGAAATCCTCGACGAGATCGACGACACGCACGAACAAGCGGAGCTCGCGCGCGCTCTCGGACTCGCGCGTGAAGATCTCGACGAGAGTTTGCCGATCCAGACGATCACGACCGGACTGTCGTGTCTAGCAGTACCCGTGCGCTCGCTCGCGGACTTGCGCGACATTCGCGTCAACACCTCGTTACTCGCAGAGATTTATCAGCGTTACAAAGCGACGGGTTGTCACACGTTCACGCGCGAGACGATCGAGGTCGGAGCGTCGCGCGCGCACGCGCGTTTCTTTGCGCCGGCGGATAACATTCCCGAAGATCCGGCGACCGGCAGCGCGTGTGGCGCGCTCGGCGGGTATCTCATTCATCACGGCGCGTTGAACGTCGAACCGCAAGACGGCCGTTATAAGTTTGTGATCGAACAGGGCGATTTTATTCATCGTCCGAGCCGCATCAATCTTGACGTGAAGGGCGCGGCCGGAAATGTTGAGGAAGTGAAAGTGGGTGGATCGGCAGTGCTCGTAGCGCGCGGCGAGGTTGTTTTTTAAATGCTCGATCTCATCATCATCGGTGCTGGACCAGCGGGACTTTCCGCCGCCGACGAGGCGCAACGCGAAGGTCTCGATTATCTCGTGATCGAGAAAGGCACGATCGCGAACACGATCCGCCAGTACCCGGTCGGCCGCACGCTGTTCTCCACGCCCAACGAGCTCGAGATGCGCGAAGACACGCTGAAACCTTTGCGCGAGAAACCCACGCGCGAAGAGCTGCTCTCACACTACATTCACTTCGTGTTGGACCACGACCTGAAGATCAATACGGCCGAACGCGTGGTGGACGTGAGCGGTGACGCCGAACAGGGCTTCTTCATCACGACGGACCGCGCTGAATATCACGCGGCGCGCGTGCTGTTTGCGATCGGTGCGATGGACATTCCGCGCCACCTGAATGTGCCCGGCGAAGATCTTCCGAAGGTTCATCACCTGTTCGTCGAGCCTTATGCTTACGTGCGCAAAGACGCGCTCGTCGTCGGCGGCGGCAACAGCGCCGCTGAAGCTGCGTTGTTTCTGTCTGAGGAAGGCGCGCGCACGACGCTCGCGATTTGGCGCGAGGACTGGGAGAACCGCGATCCGAAAGCGGGCGCGATGAAGCACTGGGTGCGCACGCCGCTCGAAGCGGAAGTCAACGCCGGTCGTTTGCGGGTCGTGCTTTATAAACAGGTCGACGA